>JACQRQ010000250.1 GCA_016206405.1 Elusimicrobiota bacterium
CTCGCCAAACTGGTCGTGGACGGAACCATCAGCCTTCAAGACGGCCTGACGCATTGCACCGACGCCCAGGATTTCCGGCAGCTCGTGCAGCAAAACAGCCGGCAAACGGGCCGGCAGGTTCCGATTTGAGCCGGGCTGTGCCCTTTATTAAGTAGAAGGAGGATCTCCCATGCCGATAGTGACCTATGCTTACCGCGCCAAAGCGGCCAACGGCGGAATCATGGAAGGCGTCATCGAAGCGGCCGAGTTGCGCGTGGCCAAGCAGAAGCTCAAGGCGCAAAATCTCACCGTGCTGGACATCGCCCCGAAAACGAGAACCTTCAAGGATTTGATCAAAGAATACAATCCCATGAAGCCCAAGCCGACCACGGCCGATCTGGTCATTTTTTCCCGCCAGATGTCCACCATGGTCTCGGCCGGCGTGCCGATCGTTCAGAGCCTCTCGATTTTGGAATCCCAGGCTGAAAATCCGCCTTTTAAGCTCGCCTTGACCAGCATCCGGCAGGACATCGAAAGCGGCGTCTCCATCGCCGACGCGATGGACAAGCAGCCCGACGCCTTCCCGCCGCTCTACGTTTCCATGATCCGGGCGGGGGAAGTGGGCGGCATCCTGGACACGATCATGCAAAGGCTCAGCGGCTTCATGGAGTCGGCCGAAGCCCTCAAAGCCAAGGTCAAAAGCGCCATGATGTATCCCGCGGTGGTGGTCAGCGTCTCTTTCGCCGTAACCGTGTTCCTGATGGTCGGCGTCATCCCCACCTTCAAGGAAATTTTCGCGAGCTTCAACGCCAAGCTCCCGCTGCCGACCGAAATTTTAATCACGATTTCCGACGGGATGCGGCACTACTTCTATCTCGTTATCGCCATTCCCATCGGCATCGTCTACGGGATCATGCGCTGGTACAAGACCGAAACGGGACGAGAAAAGATGGACACCTGGTCTCTGAAAGTTCCCGTTTTCGGCATTCTGCTCAAAAAAGTCGCCATCGCGAAATTCACGCGCACTTTGGGAACGCTGCTTAAATCCGGAGTTCCCATCATGCAGGCCTTGGACACCGTGGCGGCCACCGCCGGCAACGTGGTCGTTCAAAAAGCCATCCGCTCCGCCCGCGAAGCGGTCAAGGAAGGCCAGCGCATGACCGACCCCTTGAAAGACGCCCACGTTTTTCCCAACATGGTCATCCAAATGATCGCCGTGGGAGAGGAGACGGGCTCCCTGGACCAGATGTTGAACAAAATCGCCGATTTTTACGATCAGGAGGTGGACGCCGCGGTCAAAGGCCTGACCTCTATGATCGAGCCTCTGGTCATCGTGTTTTTGGGCACGGTGGTGGGAGCGATCGTCATCTGCATGTTCATGCCCATGTTCGAGATGGGCGAGCTGGCGTCTAAATAATCAGCGCTGCGCCCGCTTTTTTTCCGCTTGAAGCCGCCTGAGCTTCGCGGCCTGCCCTCCGGGACCCGAATAACCCCCGAGGCCGCCGTCGGCGCGGATGACGCGGTGGCAGGGAACGAGCGGCGCGAAAGGATTCGCTGCCAGAGCCCGCCCCACGGCGCGCGCCGCCCCGGGGCGGCCGATTTTGCGGGCGAGCCAGCCGTAGCTGCGCGTGCGGCCCGGCGCGATCGCGGCGCAGGCCTTCCACACCTGCCGGTAAAAAACAGGATATTTTCCCATCGCTTTGAGGACGCGCCGCGGAATTTTCATGCTTCCTCCAATAGTCTTTTTTTGCGCAAAAGCCTGTGATAGCTGATCGCGAAGCGGTGGGCCTCGTCCCGGACCCTCTGCAGCCAGTGCAGCGCCGGATCGCTTCTTAAAAGCCGCACGGGCTCCTCCCGGCCGGGAACGAAAATTTCCTCTTCGCGTTTGGCCAAGCCCGCCAAGGGCACCGAAACGCCCGCCGATTGGGCGGCCTGGACGGCGGCGGCGAGCTGGCCCTTGCCCCCGTCGATGAGCACGAGGTCGGGAAACTCCGATTTCGCTTTGACAAGCCTGGTCAAATGGCGGCCCACGACCTCCCGCATCATGGCGAAATCGTCGATTCCGGCGACGGTGCGGACCCGGAAGCGGCGGTAGTGGCCCAGTAGCGGCTCGCCGGAGCGCAGGCACACCACGGAACCCACGGCCTGCTTGCCGAAAAGGTTGGATATGTCGAACGCTTCGATATGCAGGGGCGGCTTGGGCAGGCCCAAAGCCCGCTCAAGCGCCCGGGCCACATCCGGCGGCTTGGGGCCCTGGACCTGATCCTCCTTGATCTTTTCGACGGCGACGCGCTCGCCCATATGGTCCAAGGCCTCCAGGCAAAGCTTGAGCTCCTGAGCCCGCTCAAACTCCAGTGCCCGGGCGCGGCGCCGCATGTCGGAGGCGATGGAGGCGCGCAGCTTCTTGAACTTGCCTCCGAAAAAAAAGGCCGCGGCGTTCGCGATCTTCCGGTAATCGGTCCTGGAAATTCTCTCGGCGCAGGGAGCGGGGCACTCGCGGGTGTGGTAATAAAGACAGCCTAGAATTTTTTTGCGGGACAGAGGCGCTTGCGGCGAGAAATTCCAGCGGCATGGCCTGAGCGGAAAAAAGCGCCGGCGCCACAAATGCCTGAGAAGATTTTTCACCAGGCTGACTTTGGGATAGGGGCCGAAATAAAGGGCGCCGTCGCGGCTCTTGCACCGGGTCCAAAAGAGGCGCGGATAGTCCTCGGCCATCGTCAGCTTGATATAGGGATAGGATTTGTCGTCAAGCCATAGGCTGTTGAAAAAAGGCTGGTGCCTTTGTATCAGCTTGCGCTCCAAAAGCAGCGCCTCTCTCTCGCTGGCGCAGGCCAAATAATCGATTTTGCGCACCAGCGGCATCATCGTGCGAATTTTGAGCTCCTGGGTTCCGGAGAGGCCGTCGGCGGCGCTTTTAAAGTACGAGCTCACGCGCTTGCGCAAATCCTTCGCCTTCCCGATGTAAAGAATCCGGAAAGCGGAATCCTTCATCAAATACACGCCCGGCGCATGCGGCAGAGCCTCCAGCATTTCAGACCGGCTCATCGGATTTCCCCTTGCCCCCTGAACGCGGCGCCGACGCAGCGTCTTTCCTCGATGTCGAACAAGACCGACAAAAGATAATACACGGGCGGCGCCGCCAGCATGCACGCGGCCACCAGCCGGCCAGAGGCGGCGCCAAAATAGGCCTTGAGGCCAAGGCAGACCAGGGCCATGAGGGCGCTGGCGGCCAGGGATTTCAAAAGGCTGCGGGCATTGCCGCGCCACAGAGGGCGCGGCAATTTTTTCTGAAGCTGCCGCAGCATGCAGCCCATCGCCAGCCACGAGCTCACTGAGGCCGCCAGCGCCAGCCCGGCCACGCCCATGCGCCGCATCAGAAAAAAACTGAGCAGGGCGTTGACGCCCACCGCCGCCACGCTGATTTTGACCGGAGTTTTGGCGTCCTTGTGGGCGTAAAACGCGGAAACGCAGAGCTTGTTCACGCTGTAGGAAAAAATGCTGAAGGCGTAACAAAGCAGCGCCTGATAGGCCATCAGGCTGTGCGTCCCGGTGAAGCGGCCGCGCTCAAAGAGAACTTGTATGATCGGCAGGCCGATGACCCAGAGCCCCGCCATGGCCGGAAACAGGAGAAATCCGAGCATGCGCAGCGAAAGGCCCAAAGTCTCGGCCATGCCCTCCTCATCCCGGCGCGACGCCAAACTCGAAAGCTGCGGCAGGGCGACCACGGCGGTCGCCACCCCGAAGAGAGCCAGGGGAAGCTGCATCACCCGCTGCGCGTTGTAAAGCGCCGTCACCGAGCCCGCCGCCAGAAACGTGGCGAAGGCCATGCTCACATAGGTGTCGACCTGGTCGGCCGCGCTGGCCACCAGCGACGGGCCCATGAGCGAAAGCACCTGGTAAATCCCGGGGTGGGACAGGGGCGAGCGGAGGCGGCATTTAAGCTGCGTCTTGAAAAGGGCCAAAAACTGCACCAAAAACTGAACCAGGCTTCCCAAGGTGGCGAACAACGCCAGGCCCATGAGCTGGCTCCGCACATCGTGCAGCGGCAATAAGCCCAAATGCAGAAGGACGAAATAAAGGATGATGCTTATCGAAAAGCACACCGGCGCCAGGGCGGGCAGGAAGAAGCTGCGCATGACGTTTAACCCGCTCTGGCACACGGCGGCCAGAGTCACGAAGATGAGCGACGGAAAAAGGATCTGCGTCAGAACCACGGTCAAGTCGAACAAGCCGGGGTCAAAGGAAAAACCATAGGCGGTGAGCAGAACCAGGGGCCGGGCTCCCAGAACGCCCGCCGCGGTCAGGACCGAGGAGACGATCAGAACTCCCGCGCATAGAGAATAAAACAGGGAGCGGGCTTGGTCCAAACTGATGTTTTTTTCCCTTTCCAACACCGGCACTACGGAGGAATTCAGGGCGCCCTCGCCCAGGGAACGGCGGAAAAAATTGGCCGTTCGAAAAGCCGCCACGTAGGCGTCGGTCATGGCGCCGCCGCCGAAGGTGAACATGATCAACGCGTCGCGCGCGTATCCTAGAACCCGGGAAGCCATGGTGGCGGCGCTGAAGCGGCCGATATGGCGCGCGAAGCCGGCGGCGGACAGGCGACCTTCGGTTGACGGAGAATCCATAAAATGATTGAATATCTTCAGTTATGGCGAAACTTAAAACCGGCCGGCACACCGGCGCCCAAAAAACCGCCCGGCAGGCAATCAGGCGGCACGCGCACAATCAGGTCGTCAGGAAGAAAATCCGCTCCCTGGCCAAAGCGCTGAGCCAGGCCGTCGCGTCCAAGAACGCGGCGAAGGTCGGCGAATTGTCGCTTGAGCTTCAATCCGCCTGGGACAAGGCCGCGAAATCCAACGTGATTCATTGGAAAAACGCGGCGAGAAAAAAATCCAGGCTTTCAAAACGCGTCGCGGCCGCCATCAAAAGCCCCGCATCCGGCGCGGCTTCAACCCCGGCCTCCACGGAACCGGCTCCCCCCGCGCCCGCCGCCTAAGCGGCTTTCAGGCCGGCTCCCGTCAACTCCAGCACCAAATTACCCAGTTCGCCCCCGGCGTTGGCGCCTGTTTTCAGCCGCACTTCCGCCCGAAGGCAACTCCGTAAGCCCCGCCTCAAAAAATCCGAAGTCTTGGCCTCGGTCCACCGGCAAAAATTCTGATTGAAATAGGGATGGAGCTTGAGCGCAGCCAAGACCTGCGCCGCAGGCGTACCCGCCTCCAGAAGCTCTTTGGCGGCCGCCTGCTTTTGAACGCTGTTTTGAATCTGGTACAAAAGCCGCATCGGCTCCTCGCCGCCCCTTAAGGCGCCTTCCAAAATCCGCATGGCACGGGCCGCGTTTCCCTCTTGGACGGCGCTGCCCAATTCGAAAATATTTTCACCCTGGAAAAATCCCAGGCTGGCCTGCGCGTCTTGCAGGCCGATCTCCGTTTTCCCCTCCGTGTAAAGCGAAAGCTTCTCCAGTTCCTGGCTGAGCAGGGCGCGGTTGTTGCCGGCCTCCTGATAAAGCCAAGCGAACGCCTCATGCGTCAACTTCCGGCCGCGGCTTTTGAGAAATGAATCCACCCAGCGCCTCAAGGCGTCTTCCCACAGCGGCTTAAATTCCACCGCCGCTCCGGCCGCGGCGCAGCGGGCATAGAGAGGATCGCCGGCGTCCTTCTTTTTCTCTTCAAACAACAGGACCAGGCAATTGGGCGGCACGGGGGGGGTGCCCGCCGCGGCTATTTCAAAAGGGGCCGTCTCCCGCAGGGCGTCCGCGAGGCTTTTGCGGGAAGCGGCCGAGAGGTCTTGGGCGCGCTTGACCATGATGAGTTGGGACTCCGCGAACATGGGAATCGTTTGAAACAGGGAGGCGATCTCCGCGGCTTGGTTGTTGTCCCCGTAAAATTTATGCAGCTCGTCCGGGCTCGCCGCCAACGCTTTGCGCAGCATTTCCGCGGCGCTCGCCTGGCCGTAGCCGTCCTCGCCGTAAAAATAATAGACGGGGCGGATCACGCCCCGGCTGAGCTCCGCGTGGAGCTGCGCCGGCTTGAGGATGCTCATTTTCATATTATCCGGATTCCGCGCCTACCGGGCGGCGGGGGATTTCGCGGGCGCGGTGGAGGGGGCCACATCGGTCGCCAAAATTTTTCTTTGGGAGGCCCCCGACACCGAGCCGAAGCCTTCATACGTGCGCGTCGCGATATCGCGGGCCATCACGTCCCAAATCGCCTCCCGAGCCTCCTCTTCCTTCATGCCCCCGGGCAAAGTGGACGCGGCGTAGGTTTGGATGCCTTCCAAGTTATTTTCCTCCCAGAGGTAGATATTTTTCTTGGCGTCCAAAAACCTGAAGTTGATGATGACGATCAGCTTGTAAGCCGTCGGCACCAGATTGGCGTCGTACTGCACGGGCAGAAGAATGTACCTGGACATCTCCCCCACGATGACCCCGTCGGCCTCCCTCTCCGGAACGATGGGGTAGGCTCCCCGCCTTA
>JACQRQ010000245.1 GCA_016206405.1 Elusimicrobiota bacterium
CCTCTCAGAGCATAGTAATTTTCATGTTGCATAACCTATCTTGCTTGGAAGAAATGGTAATTTGAATTGCAGGAAAATTCGGTGCTAGTTTGGCTTTATTCATTCGGTTAAGAATTCTAGCAAATCCAGATAGTTATACCCTTGCACATGGCCCGAGAAGCAACCGTCTGCGCATGCCACGTCCACTGTCTGGGCCATCTCCTTGAGGTCCTGAAACATCCGCGCCACCGACCACTAGACTAGAAAATTTTAGAAGGGTTGCACCAATCCAAAAGATAGGAAACTTTCAGCAGTGCTGGTGGCGCACCGGTCGTGCTTCCAGGTCATTCCTCCTGATCGTTTGGTTCCTAACCAAGTGAGGTGAAAGATTCCCGGTCGTCAGTGTCTTAACGGATTTTATTGAAGGAAGAGTAAATTTCAGCCTTCTAAAGAGGACGCAGCGCGGAAGAAGTCAGGGCAGATTAAATAAAGTGCCTCACTCCCCCGATGCTCCGTTTATGGAACCAAGGGAGTCGCTTCGGGCCCAGGCGCTCACGAACTCGCGCCCGCGCTTAATCTCGGTTCAACTTCCCAAATGTCCACCGGACATTTGAGTTGAACCAAGCCCTTCCGCAGTCCTATGGTCTTTAAGGTTTCTGCTTCAGGGCCGGGGCGCTCACGAACTCGCGCCCGCGCTTAGACTCGGTTCAACTTCCCAAATGTCCACCGGACATTTGAGTTGAACCAAGCGCCCCTCCCTTCCTGCGTTTCCGGCAGCGGTCGGGTCGGCTCGGAGCGGCGCCTCCGGCGCTTCAGGTGCCGCGAGCTCTGCGAACGGCGCGATCCCCATCCTGAAATGAAAAAATCTGAGCGGGCGATGAGAATCCCGCTCACCCAATCGCCATTCGGCTATTTCCTTCGCGGCCTGGGTTCCTCGCTGCCGTTATGCCCCATCGCTCCGCTCCGGGGCTTCACTATCTGCCACTGGCAGCGCTCGGATACCCTTCGATTCCCATCCTGAAATATAAAAAATATGAGCGGGCGATGGGAATCGAACCCACCCCTCGACCTTGGCAAGGTCGCGTTCTACCAATGAACTACGCCCGCATATCCGATGCACCCGTGTACCCGAAGCTCCGCGCAGGGTGCGCCCGCGTCTTATTGAATTATATCAAAAACAAGATGCCTGGCAAAAAGGCGAAGTTGCGTAAAATCGGTGCGACGGTCGGCGCGGAGCATGCCGCGCACTTCCTCCGCCAAAAACAGAAGCAGCGGGGTCAGCCGCGTCACTCCGGAGATCTTCCTTCCGAACTCGGCCAGCCTTTCCTTATATAGGCGGGCAGATGGCGTTTTAAGCATCGGTTTGAGCCAGAAACTCGGTGAAATGCATCACCCGGCAGCTCGGATAATACTTTTTGAGCCCGTAGGCCAATTGGACCAGGCAGGAGGTGGAGCTGGTTAAGACGATCCCGGCCTGAGTGGAAGCGATATTGGAAATCTTGCTCTTGAGCACCTCCTCCGACAACTCCGGATGAACGAAACTGTAGGCCCCCGCTCCGCCGCAGCACCATTCGGCTTGAGGCAGTTCCACAAAGCGCTCCCCTAAAACGGCTTTCAGAATTTGCCTTTGGTTTCGGGCCAAGCCCATCGCGTTTCTGGCCCGGCAGGAGTCATGGTAGGTCACCTTCTCCCCCTGAGGCCGGCGCTTCTTCAAGGCCGCCGCTTCCTCAAGCGAGAAGCTTTCCACGGAATCTTTGACGTTCTTTGAAAAAGCCTCCGCCCGAGGCAGCCAAAGAGGATCATCCAGAAAAAGTTGGGGATAGCTCTTGAGATGAGCGACGCAAGAGGAACAATCGCCGACGACGGGGCCCTCCAGGCCCGTTTGAGCGCGCCTCCGCTCGTAAATCTCAATATTTCGCCGCGCGAGGCTTCGGGAGAGATTTAAATCGCCGTAATTGAAATGCAGCAGCCCGCAGCAGGCGTTTTCCAACGCCTCCCCTTCACCAAGGGTTTCCTCCAGCGCGGCGAGGGTCGCTTCTCCCACCTTCGGGTAGAGGTAATTGGGTCCGCACAAAGTGAGGTAAAACCACTTGGGCGCGGCCGGCCGGGGCCTTCCGCTCCGAATGTCCGACAAGAACCGTCGCGGGAGCTCATGCACATGGCTGTCGGCGTTTTGAAGAGCGTCCAAACCCGCCAATTTGAGAAGCCCCATCCTGGCCGCCCACGCGGGAAGCCCGGTCCGTTTAAGGGCGTAAGCGATTTTGAGCATCCGGTCCAAGAGCGGGCGACGATCGGCGAGCAGCTTCATCAAGACACCGGCGATAAGGGGCAAATGCCCGTTTCGAAGACTGCGCCGGGCTTCCAAGACATGGTCGACCGTGGCCACGCGGGCATAGCACGCCGCCGTGCAAGCGCCGCACAACAGGCAGGTGGAAAGGGCGTCTTCGGCCGCTTTGGGATCTTCGAGCTTGCCCTCCAGCATGAGGCGGACGAGTTGGTTCCTGCCGCGGCCGGAATAGGATTCCTTGCCGGTGAGAACATAGGTGGGGCATACCGACTCGCAATAGCCGCAGCGGTTGCACTGGCTGACGGAATCATAGAACGGCCGGTCGCCCAACTCCGTGCGCAAAACTTTCAAATCACCCATCATGTCGGGCCACTCCCGCCGGCTGCGGTCAAATCCGGACCCGTTTCGGGAATCGCCCACAAATCGAGAGGATCAAAAGCCTTTTTTATCAGCAGGTGCCAGCGGTTGGGGGTGAAGGGCAGGGGCTCGGGAAGGTTCAAGAAAATCTTTTGCTCACGGGCGTATAACCGGAGGGTGACGTCTAAAATGAGCCCCAAGCCGCCCCAAGAGCCCAAAACGAGCTTCTGAATTTCATAACCGGCCACGTCCTTCA
Organism: Elusimicrobiota bacterium; assembly: GCA_016206405.1. GTDB lineage: Bacteria > Elusimicrobiota > Elusimicrobia > O2-12-FULL-59-9 > O2-12-FULL-59-9 > O2-12-FULL-59-9. The sequence goes on from JACQRQ010000245.1 coordinate 2,880, forward strand.
TGACCTTGCCGCCGACTTCCACCACGTCCCCATTGGAAAGCAAAAGACGCATTCCCAAAACGCAGTCCCGGATTCCCCTCCAGTGCTTGGCGGCCAGGGCCCCTCCCACCGTGCCGCCCAAATCCGGCAGCCGCAGATAAAACCGCTGCGCGGCCAGAATTTCCCGAAGCTTGCGAAGCTCTATGCCCGCTTCCACTCTCACGGTGTAATTTTCCCGGTCCAAATCCAATATAGCGCCGATGGCGCTGGTCTCAAGCCTATGCCCGGAGAATTCATTCCGCCACCGCGAGGGCATTCTGGCGCCCGTCCCGAAAACCGCCATGCTGCGCGGCGCCGCGGCGCCGCCGCGCCCCCATCGCTTGACCTCCTCGACCAGCGCCTTGGCGGCGGGTGAAAGAGGCATCCGGGGCACGACAAAACCACCGGGACCGTTTTGAGTCCCCGGATTATCCCGGACTTCGGAGTCCGCGGCCGCGGACTCCTCCGGCAAAGGAATGATCTTATCAGGATTGGACAAATGGCCGGGATCCAGAGACGCCTTGATTCTTCGGAACAAATTGAGAGTTTCCGGGGTGAAAAGCCACGCCATCGCGCGGCGCTTATCCACGCCGATTCCATGTTCTCCCGAAATGGACCCCCCCATCGCCACGCAGGCTTTGAGGATATCAAAGCCGGCCCCCTTGGCCCTGCGCGTCTGGCCGGCGTCCCTCTCGTCATACACCACGTTGGGATGCAGATTGCCGTCCCCGGCATGAAACAAAAGACCGATGCGCACGTCCCATTTGGCCGAGGCCCGCCGTATCTCCCGGAGCGCCTCCACAAGGCGGTTGCGCGGGACCACTCCGTCCTCCACCAAAACGTTGGGCGCCACCCGCGCCATGGCCGCGTACACCCCGCGCCGCCCCTCCCAGAGCCTTTCCCGATCTTGGGCTTCCGTGGCGACCCGGTAAAGCACGCAACGGTTCTTGCGGGAAATTTCCTCCACCAAGGCCGCATCCGCGGCGACTTCCGGCGGAGCGCCGTCCAATTCCATGAGAAGCACGGCCTCGGCGCCGGCCGGATAGCCGGCGTGCAGGTAAGCCTCGACCGCCTCGATGGACATCCGGTCCAACGCCTCCAAAACGCGGGGCACCACGCCGGAGGCGATGATGTCGCTGACGGTCTTGATGGCGTCCTCCATGCTGGAAAAGCTCGCCAAGATCGTTTGGATCTTTTCCGGAATCGGCGTCAATTTGACCCAAATTTTCGTGACGACCCCCAAGGTTCCTTCGGCCCCGATCAAAAGGCTCATCATCTCCGGCCCCGCGTCGTCGATGGAGAATTTTTGCAGGCCGGCGTCCGGCATCACGGCCTCCAGAGCCAGCACATGATGCGTGGTCATGCCGTATTTCACCGTCCGCGGGCCTCCCGAATTCTCGGCGACGTTGCCGCCCAGCGTGCAGGCCTTCATGCTCGCCGGATCCGGAGCGTAAAAAAGGCCGTGGCGCTCCGCCGCCTTCTGCAAGTCCAGGTTGACCACCCCGGGTTCGACCGCCGCCGTCAAGTTGGCAGTGTCGATTTGCAGAATCCGGTTCATGAGCGCCGTTGAAAGAACGACTCCTCCTCGCAGCGGAATGCAGCCTCCGGAAAGGTTAGTGCCGGCCCCGCGGCAGACGTAAGGGGTCTCATGCGAGAGCAGCGCTTGGACGACGCTTTGGGTTTCCGCGGCGTTCTTGAGCAGAACAACCGCCTCGGGGCGGGCTCTGTCCAAGGCGGAATCGTAGGAATAGGTCAACACGTCGGCCTCGCCCGTCAGCAGCCGGGCGCCGACAATCCGCTGAAGCTCCGCGAGCACGTTCGATTTCATGGCGGAAATATCAAGACGCCCGCGGCGACTAGGGCAATGGCGACAGGCGGGCGGTGAAGTGGCGGAGCGTTTTGGAATCGTTAATCAGGCGCAAGCCGTGAATCTTCTTTTTTTCCGCGGCGAGTTTCCCAAACACCTCGATGGTGAAGTCGATATGGCTTTGCGTGTAGACCCGCCTGGGCATGGCCAATCGCAGCAGCTCCATCTTGGCCGGCGTAAATTGTCCCGACTCGATGGTTCCGGAGCCCATCGACAAGCTGCCGATCTCAAAGCTCCGGATGCCCGCTTCGAGATACAGGGCGCAGGCCAGCGCCTGGCCGGGAAATTGGTAGGGAGGAATATGCGGCAAAAAGCTCCTCACATCAACGTAGATGGCATGCCCTCCGGGAGGCTCCACGATGGGGACTCCGGCCTTTTTCAAGCCTTTGCCCAAATATTCCACCGAGCGGATGCGGTACTTCAAATATTCCTCATCCAGGACCTCCTCAAGACCCCTGGCGATGGCCTCCAAATCCCGCCCCGCCAAGCCGCCATAGGTGGGGAATCCTTCCCCAAGGATGAGAATTTCCTTGGCTTTGCGCACCCACTCCTCGTTGTTGAGCGCCATGAAGCCGCCGATGTTGGTCAAGCCGTCCTTCTTGGCGCTGACCAAGCAGCCGTCGGCAAGATCAAACATGCGCCGGGCGATTTCCGGAATCGACAGCGACCGGCACGCCGGCTCGCGCATCTTGATTAAATAGGCGTTTTCGGCGAATCGCGCCGCGTCCAGAAGGAACGGCAACCTGTAGCGGCTGCAAATCTTCCGGACCCCTTTGAGATTTTCAATCGACGCCGGTTGGCCGCCCATCGCGTTGTTGGTCACGGTCATCAGCACCAGCGCCACGCGCTGAGCGCCGACGTCGTTGATCGTTTGTTCCAGCGCCTTTAGATCCATATTGCCCTTAAAAGGCGCCTGGGTTTGAAACTCGCCGGCGCTCTTGACGGGCAAATCCACGGCGACCGATCCCGAGCCCTCCACGTTGGCGCGGGTGGTGTCGAATAAGGTGTTGGCTAAAACATATTTTCCCGGCCCCCCGATGACGGCGAAAAGGATGCGCTCGGCCGCGCGTCCCTGGTGCACGGGGATCACCTTTTTGTATCCGGTGATTTTTTGGATCGCCGACTCGAATACGAAGAAGCTTCTAGCCCCGGCATAGGACTCGTCGCCGCGCATGACCGCCGACCACTGCGCGCTGGACATGGCGTTGGTGCCGCTGTCGGTCAAATAGTCGATGAGCACTTTGTCGGCCGGAATATTGAAGAGGTTGTAGCCCGCGCGCTCCAAAAGCTTTTTCCTTTCAGTCCGGCTCGAAAAACCCAAAGGCTCCACCGACTTGATTTTGAAGGGCTCGATGATCGTTTTCCATTGGGTTTCCGTGGTTGACATAAATGCTCCTTGATCGCGGGGTTGACTCAATTTTAGTATAAATTGAATACATGGCCAACCCGTTTCGCATACGCTCTTTCAGGATATCGGATCTCCGGTTGAAGCTCAAGCGCCCTTTTGTCACGGCTCTGGGGGTTAAGACGGCGACTCGCAACGCAGGTTTTATATTGACGCTCGCCGGAGGGACCGAAGGCTACGGCGAAGCTTCCACCTCCCTGGCCCTAAAACATTTAAGCGCCGGAAATATGGCCTCCGTTTTGCGGCAGCTTGGAGGGCGGGCCATCGGTCAAGACTGCCGCAGATGGAGGCGCCTCATTGAAGCCGCCTGGCGGCAATATCCGGGCTGCGCGCCGGCGGTCGCGGCTTTTGAGTGCGCTCTCTTGGACGCCTGGACGCGAGCCCTGGGCACGACCATCGCCCTCTGGTTGGGAAACGAAAGGAAATCGTTGAGAACGGACCTCACCATCTCGGCGCTGCCTGCCACGGCGGCCGGCCGCGCCGCTCTTGAGGCGGCGGCGGAGGGATTTGACGTTCTTAAAGTCAAGCTCGGCGCGCGCAACGGCCGGGAAGACCTTCAAAGAGTCCTGCGGGTCCGCGATGCCGCGCCCGGCGCCCGGATCATTTTGGACGGAAACCAGGGTTTGAGCGTCGAAAGCGCCTCCCGGTTCGTCGAATCCTGCCTCAAAAACGGCGTACGCCCGCTCTTTTTGGAGCAGCCGCTGCCCCGAAGCGCCCTCTTGGAGCACCGCGAACTCAGAAAACGACTGCCTATTCCCGTGGCGCTCGATGAATCGGTGATGTCTCCCCGGCAGGCCTTGGCGGTTCTCGAAGCGGAGGCCGCCGATATTTTAAACGTCAAGATCGCCAAATGCGGCATTTTAATGGCGCTCGATATCATCGCCTTGGCCGCAGCCGCCGGCAAAAAGCTCATGATAGGCTGCATGCAGGAATCCGCCCGGGGGCTTTCGGCCAGCGTTCATCTGGCCTGCGGGACGGGGGCCTTCCGCTTCGTCGACCTGGACTCAGACCACCTCATCGCCGGACCCCAGCCGCAGGGCGATTTCGCGCGGCGCGGGCCCCTGATTAGGCTGAGCGCGCCGGCATCGTCGACCGTCGAAACGCCCTTGCATCCCCGACGAGAATTGTGCTAAGATAAGCCGGTCGCGGAGGAATCCTTCTGTTCCTCCCAGACGAGATAAAAAATCGGAGGAGCACTGACCATGGGTGAAAAAGTGGAGAAGGTCGGGATTGCACGTGAAGAGGGATTCCTTTATTACATCGACAAAAAGGGCGACGTTTCCCGCGCCAAGATGGCCCGCGGCGGCAAAAAAGGCGGAAAGCCCCAGAGCGTCCACAAACTGGGATTGAAAAAGGAGTCGGGCTACCTTTATTATCTGGACAAGAAAGGCGACGTGTCCAGAGCCAAGATGGTCAACGCATAAGCATCGGCAAATCCAAGGTTTTAGAGGAGAGCCTCGGGGCGTATCCCCGAGGCTCTCTTTTTTGCCCCGTGAATATTTGAAATAATAGCCGTATGCGCGCCCGGAACCGTCGAAACGCCCCCGCCGTCAAGCGGGCGAAATCAATTTTCAAACCGGGCTATAAGGTCGCGGCCGAGCGCGGCCTTTGGACCCGAATGATTCTCAATGCCGCTTTCAAGCCCCTGGCCTCCCTGTCGCGCTGTCCCCACGGCGCCCTTTCCAAAAATCCGCCGCTCCGGGAAATCCTCATTAAAGCCGTCGCGGAGGCCTCCGGCATCGCCCGGGGCGAAGGGGTGAATATCTCCCAGGCGGACATGGTCCAACGCGCCCTCCGGCTTGGACGTCTAACGCTTTCCAACGACAACGAACCGGAACGCGACCTGGCGCTGCTGCTGTCTCTCGCCCGACGTCAAAATAGCTCCGTCCCTTTTCTCGATGCCCTGCGCCGCTGGGTCCGCAAGACCGCCGCGGCGCCGAACGATCTCCCGTGAAGCGGAAATTATTGCCCTGTCTGCTTTTCTTGGCTCTGGCGCCCGCCCGGCTCTGGAGCGATCCGCTCAGCCGGCCCTTCGCGGATCCCGGCCCCGCTTTGAACTTGATGGCGCTTGAGATCGCGCGCTCGACCGCCGATTTAAAACTCGACAATTTCGGCCCGCCCTATTACGTCGCCTACCGGCTCACCGATCAGAGGTCCTTGACCCTTATTTCCAGATTCGGCTCCCTCGCCGGCGCTTACCAGTCCCGGCAGCAGCAGCTTTATGCCGAGGTTCGCTACGGCGACTACGCGCTGGACAACACCGACCAATACCATGAGGGCGCCAGCGGCTACGGCTCTCTGGACTTAAATCCCGACGGTTTCCGGCAGGCCCTTTGGATTTTGACCGACCTCGCCTACAAATCGGCCATCGCGGACTACCTTGAGAAAAAAGCCAAACAAGCCGAGGAGCTGGACCGCGAGATGCTTCCCGACTTTTCTACGGCGGCCGTCGCGCGCTCGCTGCAGCGCCCCGCCGAACCGCCCTTGTCGGCGGAGGAATGGGGCCGGGCGCTCAACCAAATGACTCTGGGAGCGGCTCAATTTTCGCATTTGACCCTGGGGCAGGCCCGCTTGGACTTCAGCGAAAATTTCGTCACCTTCTTGAATTCGGAAGGCACGCGCCTGGCCTATCCTGAAAACCTGAACACTTTGGCCCTGCAGTTGGAGGTTTCGGGAGTCGCCCCTGACGGGATGCAATTGAGCTTAAGCCGCCGATACTTCGCGCCCCGCTGGGAAGAACTGCCCGCGCTCGATGATCTCAAGCAAAGCATGAAAGAGATGGCGTTGGAAGTCAAGAATCTTCAAAGCGCGCCCGTTCAAAAGCCCGTCACCGCTCCGGCGATTCTGGACCCGAAATCCAGCGCCGTCTTGATGCATGAGGCGCTGGGCCACCGCCTTGAGGGAGAACGCCAGCGCGAAGATGGCGGGCAAACCTTCAAAAACCGGATAGGAAAAGCGATTCTCCCGGAATTCATCAACGTCATCGACGATCCGACGATGAAGGAATTTCAGGGCACCGGCTTGAACGGATATTTTTCGTTCGATTCCGAGGGCGTGGCCGCCCAAAGGGTGGCGTTGATAGAAAAGGGGGTCCTCAAGAATTTTCTATTGTCCAGGCGCCCCGCCGCGAGTTCCGGCGCTTCCAACGGCCACGGGCGAGCGTCGCCGGACCGGCGTCCGATGGGGCGCATAGGCAACCTTATCCTCCAAAGTCTTGAGACGACGCCGGTTGCAAAGCTCAAGCTCATGCTGCTGGAAGAATGCCGCCGCCGCGGGGCGCCTTACGGATTCCTGATCCGCCGGGCCTCCAGCGGCGACACGGCCACCTCGCGCCAAGTCTCCCAGGTGCTGCGCTTCTTTCCCGAGATCGTCATCCGCGTCGACGCGAAAACCGGCGAGGAAACCCTCGTGCGGGGGGTGTACATGCTTGGAACTCCCCTGGTGACCTTGAGAAAAATCGTAGCCGCCGGCGACGACCCGCAAGCCGTCAACGCCTATTGCGACGCGGAGTCCGGGACGGTGATGGTCAGCCACATCGCCCCCAGCCTGCTTCTGGAGGAGGTGGAGTTGGAGCGCCTCCCCGATGACCGGCGGCGGCCGCCGATACTCAAGCCGCCCTTCTCCCCGGAATCCGCCCAATGAAACCCGCCTGGATACTGTTTACGCTATCGCTGCCGGCCTTCGGCTTTGCGGGAGAATCTGCGGTCTCTTCGGCCATCCGCGACGAAATAGCCCGCTCGACGACCTCGCTTCAAATGCCGGGCTATCCCAAACCTTATTACGCCGGCGTCCGCTGGGACTCCGGCAGCCAGACCTCGGCGCACTTCGCCTTCGGCGCCAGGATCGGGCTTTACCGCTGGGATTACTCCTACGCCGCCGCCGACCTGCGGGTCGGGGATTATGCCCTGGACAATCACCCCGTCAGCGCTCAGCAGCTCAACACCGGTTCTTCCCTTGTGGAGCTGCCCAAGGAGCCGGACGCGAAAACCGTCCGCCAAGTCCTATGGCTCCACCTGGACGCCCTCTACAAGCGCGCCGCCCAAAGCTACCTGAACAAGCAGGCCCAACGCGTTCGCAGCGGCCAGGCGGAATACGACTACGACGATTTCAGCCGCGAGGCGCCGGCCCATTTAGCTCAAGGAGAGCCCGTTGCCGCGCCCGACACACGCGACTGGAGCGCCCCGGTCGCCCGCTGGGCCGGGCGGTTTCTCAAGCCCGACATTCTGGAAGCCGCCACGCAGTTAAATATCCAGGACAACCGGATGCTCTTTCTGGATTCAGAATCAAGCGTGGTGGAGGTCCCAAGCCGCCTCGCCTCCCTGTCTTTGTTTGTTAAAACCCTCACTCCGGACGGCATGCCCCTCTTGCTGCGCAAAAGCTGGATCGCAAGCAGTCCGGAATTATTGATGCAAAACCCCGCATGGGCGGGCGCTCCCGAGAAGCTCCTTTTGACTCTGGAGCAACTGCGCGGCGCCTCCGAGGGAAACCCCTTCGTGGGCCCCGCAATTTTGGACCCGGAAATTTCCAGCCTATTGCTGGAAATCCTGGTGTCGCAATTTTTGGCGGGAGAAAAAGTCCGCGATCCCGAGGAAGGCCGCTTCTTTCTGGGACGCGCCGGAGACAAGGTTTTCCCCGATTTCATGACCTTGGTCGACGACCCCACCCGGAGAGAGGCCCACGGCATTCCCCTGGCCGGCGCATACCGCTACGATCAGCAGGGAAGGCCGGCCCGCCGCGTGGTTTTGATCGAAAACGGAGTGCTCAAAGGCTATTTGCTTTCGCGCTATCCCCTCAGAGGATTCGAGCATTCCAACGGACACGGAAGAGCCTCCATCGGGAACCTGGCGATGGCCCGGCCGGGCAACCTCCTTTTTAACTTCGCCAAGCCGATATCCTCAAAAGCGCTCAAAAAACGTTTGATCCTGGAGGCAAAAAAACAGGGCAAAGCGTCCGGGTTGATTCTGGAAGGCTTCAGTGATTTCGACGCGCAGACACAGAGCGATATGCATCAATCCTTCAGAATCTCCGCCGACCGGGTCATCGAAGTGGACGCGAAGACCGGCGAGGAGAGGCTCCTGCGCAACTTGGATTTGGTGGGAACGCCTCTGTCGTTGGCGAACCGGCTTTTGGCCGCCGGGATGGACGAGCAGGTCTTCAACCGCCTCAGCACCGGCCTTTCCGGAGAGGTCCCGATTTCCGTGCTCTGTCCCAGCCTCCTTTTTCAGGAACTGGAGCTCCAAAAGTCCCCGCATAGCCC
>JACQRQ010000037.1 GCA_016206405.1 Elusimicrobiota bacterium
GCACCGACAAGCGGGTCAACGTGGTGACGCCGGGACTGTTCAAAAAGTATGCCGGGGCCGGCGACTATGCCGGGGCCGACGCCCGCGAGTTGGAGCAGGAAATCCGCAGCACCGGCTTTTTCCGCAGCAAGGCGGCTTCCATCCGGAACGCCTGCCGCTTGATCGCGGAAAAACACGGGGGCCAAGTTCCCAAAACGATGGAGGCCCTTCTGGAGCTTCCGGGCGTGGCGCGCAAGACGGCCAACGTGGTTTTGGGAAACGCCTTCGGCCTGGCCGGCGGCGTCGTGGTGGATACCCACATCAAGCGCCTAAGCTATCGCATGGGATTGTCGGAGGAAAAAACCCCGGAAAAAATCGAGCAGGATTTGATGAAGCTGGTTCCGCCCAAGGACTGGATTTGGTTCAGCCACGCCATGATTTGGCACGGCCGCCGCGTCTGCAAGGCCTTATCTCCCGATTGTCCCGCCTGCGCGCTGAGGGGCTTCTGTCCAAAGAAGGGGATATGAAGAAGTGGTAGAGTGGTAAAGTGGCGGGGCATAGAGTGATAAAGTGGTAGAGTGGTAAAGTGGGGAGCGGCGGAAGGGGGCAGCGGGGAAAATCGGATGAGTTTTTGTCGTTCGTTCACTCTACCACTTTACCACTGTACCACTTCCCCCATGCCACTTCCCCATCCTCATCTCGGAAACCTGCTGATGGTGAAATTTTTGGCGTAGCGGGCGATGCTTTCGACGGGCTCGCGCCGCATTTCAAGCCCCGGGTCCAAATAAAACCTCTCCCGGACTCCCGGGGCCGTCTGCCACAGGATTTCCGGATTTTCCAATTGGATCGTCTCCTTATCCCAATCGTGCCACAGCGGAATGAGCATGAGCGGGATGCCTGGTTTTATAATCCGGTCCAGGAGGATGTTGAAGAGCCGCTCCCGGTACGGGGTGTTGCGCTTGAATTCCTCCTCAAATCCGTCGCATAGCTCCGCCGTTCTGGCCTCGGAAATCCCGGCGGCGAGCAGCAGCCGGGTCAAGAGTTGTTTGCGGCCGCGCGAGATCTTCCCGGATTCCAGAACGCCGCGGTTGAGCAGCGGGAATAAAACCTCCAAGAAGAGCCGGCGCTGGGTCCACTGCGGCGCCTGGCCCGCGACATCGGCCAGGGTTTTTGGAGGCAGCAATCCTTCTTCCGCCAGCCGCGCCAGAAATTCGCCTTTGTCGAAATCCATCTCATGTTTGCTCAAGGCGGTGACGAATTCCCGCGCCGTATAAAGCAGCCGGGAGTTGCGGGGCTCTCCCCCGGCTTGCGCCAAGGCCACGGCGTGGCCGGGCTTGAGATGCGCGATAAACCGGAAGCCCGCCTCGGTCGGGGCGCTTTTTCCCAGGAAGAGCGCCCTTTGCAGCCAGCCCAGGCGGCTCGGTTGGCGGTCGAGGCTGATATGAAGGGTCCTGGCGATTCCGGCGTAGAAGCTGCTGGTAAACCAATCCAGGGAGTCAAGGGCGAAAGGGTCTACGGCGATGAGCAGCCGCGGGTAGCTCCGCGCCCAGCCGGAACGGTAAAGGAAAGTGCCGATATGAAAGACATGCTGGTAAAGGGCCAGGGAAAAAAGGCGCATTTTCTTTCCGGCCTCAGGATGCGAAAACAGAATCAAAAAACAGCAATCCCGGTCCGAGAGGCGCTTAAACTGCTTAAGCAGCGGCAAAATATTTTCTTGGCGGGCTTGGCTTTCAGGGACGAGCTTCTGCAGATGGGATGGGTTGATGAGGCTCAAGAGCGCGTCGTGGAACCAAAACAGGATTCCGGAGCCGCTTAAGAGCAGCAGCCAGCCGGCCAGCCGCCCGAGCGCGTTGACGAGCGGGTCTACGGCCGTTCTTCTTAGAGCGCGCCAAAGGGTGTCGGGTTGGACGGAGCGGGAGGACCAGTAATCCGTCAAACGAGAGATGAGGCGCTCCGTCGGCGAAGGGGGCCTCACGGCGGTCCCCCGGGCGTCGCCTCCGAGGGGATCACGGGACGGCCTCCGGTTTTAGGACCGTCTGTTTTTTTCTTTCCGACTCCAGAAATTTCTCGATGCCCTCATAAATCGAGGCGGCCAAATTTTTCTGGAAGTCCGCCTGCAGGAGCTTCTCCTCCTGCTCCGGAAAAATCATGTAGGCGCATTCCACCAAAATCGCCGGCATCTCCGGCATGCGGGCGACGTAAAGGTTTCCATAGCGCAGCCCTTCATCCGGCAAGGGGATATTTTTTTGAAAGGCTTTGTGCACGGCCCCGGCCAGAGCCATGGAATGAGGGTGGTAGTAATAGACGGAAAAACCGCGCGGCTCCGCGAAAGGGTTGGTTCCGTCCGGAAGGGCGTTATTGTGGATGCTGACGAAAAGCTCTCCCCCGCCGGTCCGGGCGATATCGGGCCTGGCGGTCAAAGAGACTTCCTCGGTGGCGCCGCGCGTGAGCGCCACCCGCGCCCCCGCTTTTTCCAGCATCTCCTTGAGCGGCCGGGCGATGAGGAAATTGACGTCTTTTTCAAAATAGCCGAGCGGGCTGACGGCGCCGTTGCCTGAGGCGTGGCCGGGGTCCAGGACGATGCTGCGGCCTTTGAGCACAGGCTCGACGCCGGCCAGCGCGGGGGCCCTGCGGATGCGGATATTGAGCTGGCCCGACTCGTAGGCCGCGCCATAGCCCCACCAAGCCTGCCCGGGATTGAGCGCGATGTCGATGCGGGTCACCAAAGTTTGCGCCTGCCTCCAGGTAATTTTCTCAACGAGCGAGTCCTTGGGATCATAGACGATCCAGTTGATGTGGCTGGCGGTGTAGTAGAGTTGGAGGGTCAAGCCGCCGCCGTTTTCCGCCGGATAAATCGCGAAGGGCACCTGCTCCGATAAGCCGATGGAGACGGTGGTGGCGCCGGGGCCGGCCGCCGTTTTGACGGAGTAAGGCACGGCTTGAGGCGGCGCCGCGCCCTCCAGGCGGCGCACGTCGTTTTTTTGGAGCCAGCCGGATTCCGCGCCGGACAGGAACGCCCGCAGCTCTTGGCCGACGGCGCCGTCCACGATGAAGCGCGTGCCCTTTTGCGGGAAAAGCATGTAGCCCTCGCCCGGGCCGGTTTTGAGCACGACGGTCTCGGTCGCCGTCTCCACCACATACGGGGCCGCTCCCGCGCTGAGGCGGCCCGGCGCGCGCGCTTTCAGGGAGGACCAGAAACCGCGCTTGAGCTTGAACTCGATGCGCGCGCCTTGAGCCTCGTCGCCCGGCCGGATGCGGTAGAGGCCGCGGTAAAGGCCGGATTGGCCCGGGGTCTCCGCCAGGGGCAGGCGGCGGCGCAGGCCTTCGATCGCGAATTCGCCCTTGAGGCCGGGCGTGGCGCTCAGTCCGACTTCGAGCCAGTCGCCCGCCGCGAGGCTCTGATCCGATGCCGGAAAAACGCTCCCGGCGACGATCTCGAAGGCGCCCGTCGAGGGCGAAGGCAGGGGGCGCTCCACATAGAGGGTGTGCGCGGCGTCCGTCGTCCGTCCTTCCAAAGAGGCGCTCAAGCGGAGGTTGAATTCGCCGGGCGAGACCGGCAGGTAGTGCAGAAAGCCTCCGGTTTTATAGACCTTGACCGGCTGGCCGTTGACCGTCAGAACCGGCTTGGGGCTTTCGGGGGGCAGCGGGGCGGCGGGCACGGCGCTCGACAACGTGACTGATCCGAGGATGAAGGTCGCCGGCTTGAAAGGGACCGTGCTGCCTTGCGGCGGATAGCTGACCTGAATAAACGGCCCCTGAGCGAACGCTGGAGCGGCCCAGAACAGGCCGGCCCACCCCAGCCCGCGAAGGAGGTTTTTTATTTTCCTTATTTGACTAAAACGTTTCCAGGCCTGCGGGGAGGATCGTTCGGCGGACGAGGGGTGATTTTCCCGTTTTCTTCTTCCCATTTTTTGGAGGCTTCCGTCAGTTCCTGGTTGATCTTGGCGTAGTCCGCGGCCTCATCGACCGAGCCCACGATGGCCCCAACGGGGCACTCCGGAAGGCAGACGCCGCAGTCGATGCAGACGTCCGGATCGATGATCATGAAAGGCTGGTCCTGATAAGGGGTCGGATGAATGCATTCCACGGGGCAAACATCCACACAGGCGGCATATTGCTCTCCAAGACATTTTTCGGTGATAACATGGGACATGGACTGTGTTGACCTCCTGTTTGCTTTGTCCTGAAAGAAACTGCTAACCTTAAGCGAAAAACCGGCGGCTTAATTCCTTGTGTACTCCGACAGCGGAATTTCCCAGACGAGCGAGGGCTCCGATTCGGCCGCCATCGGGGACACGAAAAGGACGCTCGTCTTGTTGACGCCCAGGATGGGTTTCCGGAACAAAACTTTGTTCGAGTCCAGGCCGTAGACGGCGGCGTCGGCCAATTGCAGAATGCCGCTGGCGCCCCGGTCGGCGTGCCAAATCATGTCGGAGATCCGGCGGCAAGGGGTATGGCTGGGCGCCCGGACTATCCCTTCGATGCGATGCAAAGCTGTGCGCAGTTCGATCCAAATGTCGCGTGTCGGCTGGTTTTTCTCTTGATCTTTCTTTTTTTCTTCCACGATAGGCACCTCGGGTGAAAAAACTCGCTCTCATTGTAACTGTTTTGTTCCTGAGTGTCAATCGCGCGTCCGGGGCCCCTTTTTCCGACAAATGGGAATTCAGCGGCAGCCTGGCCCTGACTTGGCGCGGGCTGGGACCTGCCTTCCACGCCGCGGAGGTGGAGGTCGAAAACTCCCTTTTTTTGCCGGGCACCTACCTCTCCGTGGATGGGCCGGTTTTGTCCGGGATTCCCTTCCGCCTGGAGATGACCACCGACGTCCAGGGCCAGCCCCGCATTTCCCAGATCCTCGCGGCGCATAAAAGCTGGAGGCACTTCAATTTCGCGATGGGAAAATTCCTGATTCCCTACGGCGCGTACAACCGCAGGCGCTACCGGCCCGACCAATACCTGACCATCACCCACCCCCTGTTTTACGCCGACCCCAGGAATTTGGACGCGGTGATCCGGCTGAATCTGCCGCACCCTCTTTTCAGCGCCGGCTACACGGATATCGGAGCGGAGATCAGCTTTTTCCCGGACGCCGAAAGCATTTGGGCTCCTTACCAAGCGCAGTTCTACGCGGTCAACGGCTTGGCGGAGAGCCGGGAGCAGGGCCGCCCCTTTCCTAGCTCCCAAGTGCTGGTGATCGCCCCGCTCTCGCCCAACGGCGTGGACATGGATTGGAACCATCAAAACACCGATTTCAGGGACAACAACGACACCAAGTCGGTGGGAGGGCGCCTGGAGTTTCGCCTCGGCGATTTCAGGTCGCCTTTGTCGCTGCCCGCGATCAGAAGCCTCGACGTGGGCTTTTCGGCGATGGGGGGGCGCTACGACATCGATGACACGCTCAAATACGGCATCTACGGTGCGGACCTTTTCCTGCAATGGGGCGATCTCTCGTTCAACTCGGAGTTCAACTACTCCTCGCTGGATTTCCGCTCGCCTCTGATCACGACCATCATCGCGAGCACCGGCACGACGCTGGTTTCCGCCGATCTTCCGGCCGACAAAGATTACGTCCGCGGCTACTCCTTCCAAGCCGCCATGCCTCTGCCGCTGCCGGAGTTTCTGTGGGGGCTGGGAGGCAAGCTCACGGGCGTGCTCGGCTACGACTATATGCAGCGCTACGGGCCCGAACTCACCCTTCGCAACGGCTCCGTCCTCGTCAACGGGCAGGAATTTTTTCAAATCAACGTCTTCACCGGAAAGGGGCGCGTTCACCGCAGGATCAAGAAGCATACCGCGGCGCTCAACTACCGCATCCGCGACAATTTTTCAATAAAGTGGGAGCTCACTTCCTGGGAGCTTGAAGGCCACCTGGATCTTTACCAGTGGGCGGTTTCCTCGGTTTTCAATTTTTAGCCGGAGCCAAGGCGCGGATGCGAAGCCATCAAGCCACGTGGATTTTGACGCTTTGGGCCCTGGGTCTTTCCCAAGCCGCCGGCGCCGCCGCGCCTCGTCACGCTCCACTGGAGCTTCCATCGTCCCTGAGCTCCGCGAAGGGGCCGGCGCTTCCGGGTACTCGAAGCTCTGCGCAGAGTGCCGCCGGCTTCCTGAATTATGACGCCCGCGAGAAATTCGTCAGCACCGCGACGCTGGTTTTTTCCGACGCCGAGCGCCGCGTGTTTGAGGTCCGCATGCCCTCCGCGCGGCGGGGCTTTCACGCCTCCAACGACACGATTTGGGGGCGCTTCTACGTTCCGGCGCGGGGGCGCGGCCCCTGGCCCGCGGTGATCCTCCTTCCCGTCCTGGCGGCCCCAAACACATGGATCGAGGAAAGATTCGCGGACGCTCTGTTGAGCGGAGGAAACGCGGTTTTTTTGGTGGAGCTTCCTTTTCAATTTCACCGGCTGCCGCGGGACCCGCGCTATCCTTCGGGCATCACCGGCCTTCACACCGGTCCGCTCTTTTTCGGGCGCTCGCCCCAAAGCCTGGCCGCGCACGCCGAGCAGGCCGTATTGGACGTGCGGCGCGCCAGGACCTGGCTCGGGAGGCGGCCGGAGGTGGACGGCCGGCGCGTCGGGCTTCTGGGCGTGAGCTTGGGGGCCATCGTCGGCTCGATCGTATTCGCCGTCGACGACCGGTTTCAGGCGGGCGCTTTTTTCCTGGGAGGAGCGGATTTCGCGGATTTGATCCAACACAGCGCGATGACGCGCGGCGTGGTCGACCGCCTCAGGCTCTCCCCGGAGGAACTCTCCCGGCATTTAAGGCCCTTCGATCCCAGGCTTTATCGCGGTTCCGGGAACTCAAGGCCCGTGCTGCTCATCAACGCTTGGTTCGACCGCGTCGTGCCGAGGGCCAATGCCCGCAAGCTCCAGGAGGCTTTCCCCCGCGCCGGCCAAAAGTGGATTCCATTCGGGCATTACACGTCGATTCTTGCCATTTTCTGGGTGCGCCAAACGGCGGCCCGTTTTTTTTCTGGGCATCTTTAAGTATAATACGTGATGGGTCGTAACGAAATAATATGAGCAATTGGGCATAGTATTTCGTTAAGACCCCTATGAAAAAGTCCCTTCGGATCATCGCGGCGGTTTTCGCCGCGGCCTTGCTCGGCCGGACGGCCGGCGGCGTCAGCTTTCCGGAAGTGCTTCCCGGCGCCCGCCCCAACGGCATCGGCTACGCCTACACCGCCCTGGCCGACGATCCTTTCGCGCTATTTTACAATCCGGCCGGCCTGGCCGATAAAAAATTTCTAGAGGCATCCGGCGACATCGGCCGGCGTTTTTTGCCGGGCGGCTCGGTGGCGCAGGGCGCGGCCGTCTACTCGCGGCCCATCGAAGAGGTGCCGACCGGGGTCTTTTCCTTCGGGTGGTTCGGCATGCAGCAGGACGCCGTCGCCAGCAAGGACGTTTTCGCTTTCTCCTGGGCCCGGAAGCAGGCGTGGAAGCTTCCTCCGGCGTGGAAGATCGCTCCCTACGGCACGCCGCGCTGGGGCGTCAACGCCCGCTTGATCAGCCTGCGCACGCCCGCCAAGAATCGCTTCGGCGTCGGCGTGGACGGCGGCGTGATCATCCCGGCTATGGAAAATTTCAACGTCGGATTATCGATGATGGAGCTGCAGGCCGGCACGGATCTGCCGACGCCGGCGTTTAATCTGGGCCTGGCCTATGACACCGGCATCCTGACGCTGGCGGGGGACCTGCGCGTGCGCTCGGGCTTGAGCGTCTTTTATCCCGGCGTGGAGGCCAAGCTTTTTGAGGGGCTGCTGAAGGTCCGCATGGGCAAGGGCTTGGCGCTGGGGCAGGTGCGTCAACTGGCTTTCGGCTTGGGCGTGGACTTGTCGCCTTGGGCCATCGACGCTTCCTTCTCGCTTCCCACGTCCGCGGCCAACGCTCCGGGAGGCAGTTTCCTCCTTTCGGCCGGCTACCGTTTCGGCGCGACGCCTTTCCACGCCAAGTTTCTGGGCCGCGCCTCCGAGCGCGCGCTCGACCTCGACAAGGAGCTCCAGGATTTGGAGAAAAAGCGGCAGTCGCTCCAGGATCAGGTCCGGCGCTTGGACAACGACAAGACGCTCCAGCAGGAGGAGCTCAAGAGCTTGAATCTGCGCGCGCAGGAAATGAAGGACCGCGTCAGGATTTTGGAGCAGCAAAAGCAGGAGTCCGCGCACCCGGAGACTCCCGCCTCTCCACCCGTCCCCAAAGCCGAGCCCAAACCCGCGCCCATAAAGGCGGCGGAGCAGTGGCCCAAGAAACACATCGTGTTTCAGGGAGACACGCTGCGCTCTCTCTCTGAGCGCTATTACCGCGACCCCACCTTGTGGGATTTGATTTACCAGGCCAACCCCGGCAAGATAGAGCGCGGGCTGCCGAATGTGGGCGCGGAGCTTGTGATACCCAAGCCGTAAGCCGTCGCGCCTATGCCTCAGATTCTCATCGTCATTGCGGACCCCTATTCGCGCCAGGAAATGACCGTGCTGGCCGAACAAATGGGTTATGGAGCGCTCCAGGCCAAAGACGGCCCTTCGGCGCTGGAGATTCTTCGCGAAACTTTGCCCGACGTCCTGTTGCTGCATGAGGAGTTTCCCGGCGCTCCTTCCTGCGCGAGCTGGATGCGCTCGGTGCAGCAGGAGTTTCCGCTGCTTCCCGTCATCGTCTGCCTGAAATCCCGCGACGCGGGCCGCGCGGTGGATTTTCTAAAGCTAGGAGCGCTGGATTGCCTGGCGCCGCCTTGGTCCCAGGAGACGGTGGGACCCTGCCTGCGCAAGGCGGTGCGGCTTAAAGGCACGCACCTGGATCTTTTGATGGATGAAAGGCGGCCGCCGGCGCTGAGCCGCAAAGCCGTCGCCCTGGTGGCGGGCGCGCTGCTGCTGTTGGTCGCGGGAGTGATTTCTCTGCGGTCCTACCGCTGGCCCGCTGAAGAAATATCCCATGCGTCCGCTCTTTGGGATCTTCCCTACAGCCACCCTTCCGGCTTGGCCGCGGGTCCCCGGCCCCGTGCCGAAGGCACTGGACGAATGGAGCCGCAGAGCGGCGTGTCGAGCTCGGCGGAGGGCGCCGCCGCCAAAGGTTCCATTTGGATCGCGGACTGGTTTTCGCAGTCCATCTACCGGCATCGACCCTCCGATCTTAAATTGGAAAAGGCTTACTTTTTCGCGCATGATCCTCCCGCGGCCCTGGCTTTCGCCGAGGGCGCTCTCTGGACCGTGACGGTTTCCGGGTTTTTCCAGAAGCATTTGCTGGACGCCCAATTGACCGCCGTCAGCCGGTTCAAGGCTCCCGGAGCCCAAATCGCAGGCCTGGGCTACGACGGCATTTACCTTTGGAGCTGCGACGTCGGGGCGGGAGTCTTGCGCAAGCACTTGATGGACAACCAGCTCACGGTGTTGAGCGAGATTTCGTACGCCGGCGGCAAGCCGGCCGCGGTCGCTTTCGATGGGACGGCCATGTGGACTTTGGACGCCTCCAGGAGCGCGCTTCTCAAGCACGACCTTTTGAGCCCCGGAAAAATACTCGCCGAGGCGCCGCTTCCGGAATATCAGGGAAACGCATGGACTCCCGGCGGACTCCTGTGGGACGGCAAAAATTTTTGGACCGTGGGCGAAAGGAAGGGAAAAACGGGAGTCCTCATCCGGCATGCGCTTTCGGCGGGTGAAATGCGGTGAGGCGGCGGCGCTCGGTCCGCCTCAACCAATACCTTCCCGTGCTTTGGACTCTGGGCGAAGGGGCCCAAAACGGCTGGGGACGGCTGCTGGATTTAAGCGCCGTGGGAGCGCGGCTTCTGACGCGGGGCGTTTTGACGGGCGAGGAGATTTTTTTGAGCTTTGAGCTGGAGACCGAGAAATTCAATAAGCTGCGCTGCCGCGTGGCGCGGGCCGAGCAAGACCGGGACGGCTATTGGGTTTACGGCCTTGAGATCGCGGAGGACGCGGCGCGGGCCAGGCTTAAGCAACGCTTGATGAGCATTCTCTCGCGCGCCGGCCAAGCGGGGATCGATGGCTGAGACGAATTTGGTCGACGTGGTCGTGATCGGGGCCGGCCCCGGCGGCTATCCGGCGGCGCTGGAGGCCCGCGCGCGGGGAGCCAAAGTTCTTCTGTTGGAGAAGGGGCATGTCGGCGGCTTGTGCCTGAACCTGGGCTGCATCCCTTCCAAATCTTATTTGGACGTGGGCCACAAGCTGGCCGGATTTAAGGCGCTCTCGGCGCTGGCCGAGGCGCCGGCCGCGCTCAAACTGAGTTGGGAAAAAATACGGCGGCGCAAAGACTCCGCGGTGTCGTTTTTGAGGGGCTCCATCGAGAGGACGCTGAAGGCCGCGGGGGTGGACCTCGTCCGGGCGGAGGGCCGTTTTTTGTCGGATAAAGAAATCGAGGCGGTTTCCGCTTCCGGCCGGCGCAGCGTCTACGCGTTCCGCTCCGCCATCGTCGCCGCCGGCACCCGGCCTTTTTTCCCTCCGCCCTTCGACGCGCACTCCGAGCGGCTTTTAGACAGCGACCGCGTCTTCGATCTCTCCGAGACCCCGCGCCGCTTGGCGGTGATCGGCGGCGGGGCCATCGGCTGCGAGTTAAGTTGTTTTTTCGCGGAGATGGGCTCGGAGATCGTCTTGATAGAAAAAATGCCCCAGCTTTTACCCGGAGAAGACGAAGGCGTCGCGCGGCTGCTGCAAGGCAGCTTCGAGAAGCGCGGCATTCGGGTCGCCGTCGGAGCGACGGTCGAGGAGCTTTCGGCGGCGGCGTCCGGCTGGACGCTGCGCCTCGCCGGCGGGGAGAGCCTGCAAGCCGACCAAGCGCTGGTCTGCGCCGGCAGGCGGGCGCATGCGGAGGGGCTCGGGCTGGAGAAAGCGGGCGTGCCTGAGACGGGCTCTTTTGTCTGCGTGGACGGTTTTTTGAGGACGCCCGTGCGCAACATCTTCGCGGTGGGCGACATCAACGGCCTTGCGCCGCTGGCGCACGCGGCCACCGCGCAGGGGATTTCGGCGGCGCGCAGCGCGACCGGCGAGCTGTCGCGCTATGACGGCAGTCTTGTGCCGCGCTGCCTCTACACCTGGCCCGAGGTGGCCAGCGTGGGGCTTTGGAAGCGCGACTGCCTGGCCCAGGGAATCGAGATCAAGGCGCAGCGCTTTTTTTTCGCCGCATCGGGGCGGGCCTTGACGGAGGGAGAGACGGAGGGCTACATGCAGATTTTGAGCGACGCGGCCACCGGCCGGATTTTGGGGGCGCAGATGATAGGCCCCAGGGTCACCGAGCTTATCCACATCATTTCCATGGCCATCCGGACCGGCATGGGACGCGGCGATTTTAAGGGGATGATTTTCGCCCACCCCACTTTGGCCGAAGGCATCCGGGAGGCTCTGGAGCGATGACGCCTGTCCGAAGGCCCGGCGGTTCCTGCGGCGCGAGCGCTGCGAGCGCACGGCGCTTGCCCGCCTGGTTCCGGCAAGAGCTGCCCCACGGGCCTCTCTATCAGGCCGTCATCGGGGAGATAGAGTCCGGCGGGCTCCATACGGTCTGCCAGGAAGCGCGCTGCCCCAACCGGACGGCGTGCTGGTCCGCCGGCACGCTGACTTTTCAAATTCTCGGCGCCTTGTGCACGCGCCGCTGCGGCTTCTGCGCCGAAGAGACGGGCCGCCCGAACCCCGTGGACTGGAGCGAGCCGGAGAAGGTCGCGGCGGCGGCCGCCAGGCTCGGGCTCAAGCATGTGGTGGTGACGGGGCCGGCCCGCGACGACTTGGCCGATGGAGGAGCGGCTCTTTTTGCGGCCGCCGTGACTGTCGTTCGCGCGCGCAATCCGGGCGTGTCGGTGGAAGTTTTGACCAGCGATATGAAGGGCGATCGCGCGGCCCTTGAGACCGTTTTCGCCTCCCGTCCGGACATTTTCAACCATAATTTGGAGACCGTTCGCCGCTTGACGCCCGAAGCGCGCCCCTCGGCGCGATACGACCGCTCTTTGGAGGTCTTGCGCATGGCGGCCCAGGAGGGCCGATTGGCGGCCAAATCCGGGCTGATGGTCGGGCTCGGGGAAAGCCGGGAGGAGCTCCTGGTCGCCTTTGAGGACTTGCGCCGCGCGGGCTGCTCGCTTTTGACCGTCGGCCAATACCTGGCGCCTTCCTCCAGGCACTTGCCCATCCGCCGTTTTTATACTATAAAAGATTTTTCGGAGCTCAAGGAGGCCGCCCTCGGCATGGGTTTTTCCGAGGTTTTCAGCGGTCCGCTCGTCAGGTCCTCCTACGACGCCGGAGCGATGATGGAGAAAATCAAGCGATGAAGCGCACGGTTCTATATGAGGAGCACGTGAAGATGGGCGGCCGCCTGGTTGATTTCCACGGCTGGGAGCTTCCCGTCCAGTTTTCAGGCATTCTGGAGGAGCACGGCGCCGTGCGCGGGGCCTGCGGCGCTTTCGACGTCTCGCATATGGGCCAGGTGTTCGTCAGCGGGCACGAGGCGCTGGACTTTCTGCAGAAAATCAACTGCAACGACGTCTCCAAGATCGGCCCCGGCAAAGCCGTCTACTCGCATCTGCTCAATGAAAACGGGGGCGTGGTCGACGACGTGATCGTTTCCTGCCTGGAGCCGCGCCGCTATCTGGTCGTGGTCAACGCGGCGACGTCTGAAAAGGACGTGGCTTGGTTTGAGCGCCACGCCTCCGGCTTCAAGGCCGCGGTGGAGCCGGCCAGCGAGCGCTATGCGATGGTCGCGCTCCAGGGTCCCCGCTCGGAAGCCGTCGTGCGACGGCTTTTTCCCGAAGCCGCGGGCCTGCCGCGCTTCGGCGTCAAGACTCTGCGGGCGGAGGGGCGGGAGATTTTCATCAGCCGCACGGGCTACACCGGGGAGGACGGCTTTGAATTCATCGCCCCGAACGAGATCATGCCGGCTCTATACCGGAATTTAGTGGAACATGGAAAAAAGGACGGGCTTGTGCCCTGCGGCTTGGGCGCCAGGGACACTTTGCGCCTGGAGGCCGGCCTCCTGCTTTACGGCCAGGACATCGATGATGAGCACACTCCCATCGAGGCGGGCTACGGCTGGGTCGTCAAATGGAACAAGGGAGATTTCATCGGCCGGGAAGCCCTGCTCCGGCAAAAATCGGAGGGCGTGAAAAGAGGATTGGTCGGCCTGGAGCTTTTGGAGCGGGGCGTGCCCCGGCCGTCTTATCCGTTCTTCGAGGGTTCGCGCCGGCTGGGCGAGCTCGCCAGCGCGACTTTCTCTCCCACGCTCAAAAAGGGCATCGGCGTCGGTTATGTCGAGCGCCCCGGCGAAGCCCCGGCCTTCAAGGATGTTTCGGTATTGATCCATGGCCGCAAGGCGCCGGCCCGCGTCGTCCCTCTGCCTTTTTACAAGACCGCCCCCAAGGGGGAAAGGAGCCTTTATGTTCAATCCTGAAATTTGTTTTTACGCCAAGTCGCACGAGTGGGCGCATGTGGACGGCGACACGGCCACGGCCGGAATCTCCGACCACGCCCAGCATGAGATCACCGACGTGGTTTACGTGGAGCTGCCCCAGGTGGGGCGGGTCGTCGAACAAGGCAAGCCCTGCGCCGTGGTCGAGTCGGTCAAGGCCGCTTTCGACGTCTACTCTCCGTTTTCCGGCGAGATATCCGAGGTCAACGCCGAGCTCGCGAGCCACCCGGAGTGGGTCAATCAGGCCCCCCATGGCCAGGGCTGGTTTTTCAAAGTCAGGCTGGCGAAACCGGGCGAGAAGGAAAACCTGATGTCTTTCGACCAGTACCGGGAATTCATCAAGACGGGCTAATAGAAATAATGTTCGTTCCCACCACCGAAAAAGAAAGACAGGAAATGCTCAGGACCATCGGCGTCGGCTCCTTTGACGAGCTCGTCGGCTCGATTCCGGAGAAGGCTAGGAATCCCTCCTACCGGCTTCCCAAGGCCCTGACCGAAATGGAGTTGGCCAGGCACATGGAGGCGCTCGGCGCCCAAAACCGGCTGCCGCTGTCGTTTTTGGGCGGCGGCGCCCAGGAGCATTACATTCCCGCCGCGGTTTGGGCAGTGGCGCTGCGGGGGGAGTTCGCCACCGCCTACACCCCCTATCAAGCGGAGGCGAGCCAGGGAACTTTGCAGCTCATCTATGAATTTCAGAGCATGGTGTGCCGGCTTTTGGAGATGGAAGTCGCCAACGCCTCGCACTATGACGGCGCGAGCGCCCTGGCCGAAGCGGTGAACGTGGCGCTGCTCGATTTCGACGGCCGCAATCCGGGGCGAAGAGGAGCGGTCAAAAAAGTAATTTTTCCAGAGACCCTCCATCCGCATTACCGCGCGACGCTCAAGACCTATTTCCATCAGCGCGCGGACGTGCGCTTGGAGTGCCTGCCCTGCCCGGACGGGACGCTGGCCCCCTCGGTTCTGGCCGGCTACGTGGACGATTCGACCGCCGCGGTGGCGGCCTCCTGCCCTAATTTTTTCGGCCTGCTGGAGCCGGCGGGCGAGCTCTGCCGGGCGGCGCACGCGCGCGGGGCGCTTTTCATCGCTTGCGTGGATCCGGTCGGCATGGGGATTTTGGCGCCGCCGGGAAGCTACGGGGCCGACCTGGCGGTGGCCGAAGGCATTGGCCTTGGCATCCCGCCCTCTTTCGGCGGCCCCTCGCTGGGTCTTGTGGCGGCCAAGCGATCGCTTTTACGGAAAATGCCGGGCCGCTTCTGCGGCTTGACGGCCGACCGGGACGGCAGGCGCGGCTACGTGCTGACCTTGCAGGCGCGCGAGCAGCACATCCGCCGGGAAAAATCATCCTCCAACGTCTGCACCAATCAAGCCTTGTGCGCCACGGCCGCGACCATCCATATGGCGCTCTTGGGACCCGAAGGACTGCGGGAAGCGGCCGAGCTGTGTTATGGCCTCAGCCATGAGCTCGCCTCCGCCCTGACGGACGTCCCCGGCTTCCGGCTCAAATTC
Source organism: Elusimicrobiota bacterium (assembly GCA_016206405.1). GTDB lineage: Bacteria > Elusimicrobiota > Elusimicrobia > O2-12-FULL-59-9 > O2-12-FULL-59-9 > O2-12-FULL-59-9. The sequence goes on from JACQRQ010000037.1 coordinate 14,865, forward strand.
GGCGGCGCTTCTTTCTACAACGAGTTCGTGCTGCAATGCCCGCAGGACGCCTCCCAGGTGCAAAGAGCCCTTCTCAAGGACGATATTTTGGCGGGCTACCCGTTGGGCGCGGATTATCCGTGGCTCAAGGACTGTCTCCTGGTGTGCGCCACCGAGACGAAGACGCGGGCCGATTTGCGCCGCGTGGCGGAGGCGGCGCGGAAATTGCCTGTCGCCGCGGCTCGATAGAGAAGAGAAAGATGATCCAAAAAGGCGAAGCGACCATTTTTGAAAAATCCGTGCCTCAACGGCGGGCCATTCGATTTCCGGCGACCGAGGGCCTGCCCTCCTCCAAAGACGGCCTCCCCGCGGAGCACCGGCGGGCGGCGCCGGCCGCGCTGCCCGAGGCCTCCGAGTTGGATGTGGTCCGCCATTACACGCGCTTGTCGCAGCTCAATTTCAGCATCGACACCCACTTTTACCCGCTGGGCTCCTGCACGATGAAATACAACCCGAAGATCAACGATCAAATCGCTTTAGGGCCGCGCTTCTCGAAGCTGCATCCGCTTCAGCCGGATGAAACCGCGCAGGGGATATTGGAGGCGCTGTTCCGCCTGGAGAGGGCTCTGTGCGAGTTGTGCGGCATGGACGCCTTCACCCTTCAGCCCTCGGCCGGAGCGCAGGGCGAGTTTGTCGGCGTGCTCGTCGCGCGCGCCTACCACCAGAAGCGGGGCGAAAACCGCACCGAGATTTTGATTCCGGATTCTGCGCACGGCACCAATCCCGCCTCGGCCAGCTTGGGGGCGCTCACGCCCATCAGCGTGCGCTCCAACGTTAGAGGCCGCTTGGACGTGGCCGATTTCAAAAGCCGCCTGAGTCCCAAGACGGCCTTGGTGATGCTGACCGTTCCCAACACCTTGGGGTTGTTTGAAGACGACATTTTGGAGATCGCCGAGGCCGCCCACCGCGCGGGGGCGCTGCTCTATATGGACGGAGCCAATTTCAACGCGCTGGCGGGGCTGGTCAAGCCGGGCGACTTGGGCGTCGACATGGCGCACTTAAACCTGCACAAGACGTTCTCCACTCCTCATGGCGGAGGAGGGCCCGGAGCGGGCCCGCTCGGGGTGAAAAAGCATTTGGAAGATTTTCTTCCGGTGCCGCGCGTCGTCGAGGAAGCCGGCCTGTACCGCTTGCGCGGCGATTTTCCGCTCTCCGTCGGCCGGGTGAGGGCGTTTTTCGGCAACGTGGGCGTGCTCGTCCGGGCGTACTGCTACCTGCGCCGCCATTCGGCCAAGGAATTCCGTCAGATTTCCGAATCCGCCATCCTGCATGCCAACTATCTCAAGGCTCTGCTCAAGCCCGCCTTTGAAGCTTTCGTGGACGAGCCGTGCATGCACGAGTGCATCCTTCAGACCGATCCCAAACGGATGAACGGCGTGCGCACCATGGACGTCGCCAAGCGGCTCTTGGAATACGGATTTTACGCTCCCACGGTGTATTTTCCCTTGATCGTCCCGGAGGCGATGATGCTGGAGCCGACGGAGACGGAGTCCAAACAGAGCCTCGATGAATTCGCGCGGGCGATGCTGGCCATCGCCGAGGAGGCCCGCATGACGCCGGAGCGGGTCAAAGCCGCTCCCCAGAGCCTGCCGGTCAAAAGACTCGATGAGGTCGGCGCGGCGCGCAATCCGGACCTTAGCTGGCCCGGCCGGGTTCCAAGCGCTTAATGCTTTTTCTGGTGGAAGCCGCCCCCGCCCTCGGCGCGGCCGAACAGATGGCCTTAGACGAGGTCCTGCTCGGCCTGCCTTCCGGCGACGCCTTTTTGCGTTTTTACCGGTGGAAGTCGCCGGCCATGACTTTCGGTTATTTTCAGAGCTACGGCGACGTTTTGCCCCTGGCCCGCGCGGCCGGCGTCCCGGACGGGCAGATCGTGCGCCGTTCTTCCGGCGGCGGGGCGGTGGCGCATGGGCGCGACCTCACGTTTTCCATCGTGACCTCGTGGGCGGATTTCGGCCGGCCCAAGGAGCTTTACCGCCGCCTGCATGCAGCCGTGCGCGAGGGGCTTCGCTCCCGGCGCTTGGAGGTGGGGCTCTATAGCGGAGCGGGAGGGGAGGGGCGGATCGGGTGTTTCCAGAAACCGGTCGAGCTCGACCTCACCGCCGCCGACGGCCGCAAGGTTTTGGGCGGCGCGCTTCGGAAATCCGGCGGGCGGGTTTTATATCAAGGCTCGCTCCAGGCGGAGATGTTGGACCAAAGCGGGGAAGGCCTGACTTCGGCCGTGCTCGCCGGGCTTGGAAAACTTTGGGATCCCGGTGGTTTCCGCCCGCTCCGGCTTTCGGAAGGCGAGTTGGAAAAAGCCCGGTCCCTCGCCGACGTCAAGTACGCCACCCGGCAGTGGAATGAGAAACGGTGATATAGAGAGAAGAAGTGGTAGAGTGGCAGGGAACAGAGTGGTAAAGTGGTAGAGTGATAGAGTGGCAAGAAAC
>JACQRQ010000281.1 GCA_016206405.1 Elusimicrobiota bacterium
CTCGTAGAGATACTGATACACCACGCCCAAATGCCGGCGCTTCAAATCTTGGAACAGCGGAACGGTCGCAAGAAGCTTGGTATGCTGCGAGTAATCGGGATCCAAGAAAAGCGATTTTACTTTCTTAAGCCATTTCATGTTTTCGGCGCGGAAAAAAACAACGCCGGGCGCCTGAGCGCGATGCGCCCGGCGCCCAGCGTGTTACCAAACGGAATCAGCTCTTTTCGGAATTAGAGAGATACGACTCGCGGCCCGCGGCATAAGCGGCCTTGACCTGCTCTTTCTTGGCGGCGAGTTTCTCCGCTCCTTCCTTCCACATGTCCTCGCCTTTCTCTTTCTGGTCTTTGAGCCAATTGCCGACATTTTCCCGGGTTTCCTTCCCAGGAGCCGGCGCAAAAAGGATGCCGAGCGCGGCGCCAACCACGCCCCCAATAGCCAACAAGACCATCGTTTCAGTCGTGCTGCGATTTTCTGCCATACGATTCCCTCCTCTGGGAGGCCTCTCCCCCCGCGTTTCCTTCAAAATTCGATGAGCGGCGGCCCATGACCCATCGCATCGCCCACAGCGCGGACTGCAGCCAGCCGACCTTGAAATGGCGGGTGAAGTCCGTCACCTTGCGCGCCATCTCCACGAAGCTGCCGGCGTCCCTGTCCAAGCGGCGCACGAACCGCTGCACCTCCAGCGCCGTGCAACGGACCTGCCACAGCGTCCACGCGAGGAATGCGGCGCTGATCACCAAGCACAGCGTCGCCACGCCGGCGCAGACCGCTAGGAAGGTCGTCATAACGCGATTATTCTAACATATCCCCGCCGCGCGAGCAATTCGATTTTTGAATTTAAATCCCGCAAAATGTTAGAATGCTTCGACGAAAATGGACTTCGACCTGACTTCCGACCAGATTGCGATTTTGGGCCGCGTGCGGGATTTTTGCGAGCGCGAGGTGATCCCCCGCGCTCCGCAATACGACTTGGAGGAAAAATTCCCCTGGCCGCAAGTGGAAGGCCTCAAAGAACTGGGGCTTTGGGGGATGATTTTTCCCAAACGCTACGGCGGGCAGGGGTTTAACATGGCCACCTACTGCCTTGTCCTGGAGGAGCTGGGCAGAGCCGATCCCTCCCTGGCTCTGACGGTGGAATCCCATAATTCCCTTTGCGCCAACCACATTTATCTCGCCGGCGACGAGGAACAGAAACGCGCCTATCTGCCCCGGCTGGCCGCGGGCGAAGCTCTGGGCGCCTGGGCGCTGACCGAGCCCGGAGCGGGCTCCGACGCCGCCGGCATCATCTCCAAATCGCGCTTGGACGGAGACCACTGGATTTTAAACGGCACCAAAACTTTTACGACGCAGGGAAGCGTCGCGGGCATCTACGTGATCTTCGCCTGCACGGGGCAATCGCCCGGGGCCAAGAGCATCTCCGCTTTCGTGGCGGAGAAAGGCGCGCCGGGCCTTGAGATCGGCAAGAAGGAAATCAAGATGGGACTGCGCGCGTCGGACACGGCCCAACTGCATCTCGTCGACATGAAGCTTCCCGCCAAGAACCTCTTGGGAAGGCAGGGACGCGGCTTTATCGACGCGATGCGGATTTTGGACGGAGGCCGGGTCGGCATCTCCGGAATCTCGCTGGGCATCGCCCGCGGCGCCGTCGAACAAGGCATACGCTGGGTCAAGTCCCGGAAACCTCGCTTCGGCCTCGACGGCTCGCCCGGCCTCACCGCCGCGCAGAAGCTTTTGGCCGATCTTCACGCCGAGACCGAAGCGGTGCGCCTCCTGGTTCTTAAAGCGGCCACGCTTTTAGACCGCGGCGCGCCCTTCAGCCACGAGGCTTCGATGGCCAAGCTTCTGAGCGGAGATCTCGCCATGAAAGCCTCCACTTTGATTTTGGATTTGCTGGGCCCCGCGGGAGGCTCCATGGATTGCCCGGCGCAGAAATTTTTCAGGGACGCCAAACTCTACCAGATCGGCGAGGGTTCCAGCCAAATTCAAGAGCTGCTCATCGCCCGCCGCCTGCTGGGAGATTGGGAATCCGGCGGATGAACTACTCCAAGACCGTCTGCCTCCCGCAAACCGCTTTCCCCATGAAAGCCGACCTGCCCAAACGCGAACCGGGCGTGCTGGAATTCTGGCGAAAAAACCGCGTGTATGAAAAGATGCTCGAACAAAGCGAGGGCAGGCCCCTGTACGTCCTGCATGACGGTCCGCCTTACGCCAACGGCCATATTCATATCGGCACCGCGCTCAACAAAATCTTGAAGGATATCAGCGTCAAGTCCCGGGCCATGTCGGGCTTCCGGACGCCTTTCGTTCCCGGCTGGGACTGCCACGGCTTGCCCATCGAGCAGCAGCTCCTCAAAGAGCTCAAACTCGACAAGCGCGACATACGCGACGTCGCCCTTTTTCGCAGGCAGGCCGAGGAGTTTGCCCGCAAATACATCGCCATTCAGAGCGAGGAATTTCAGCGCCTGGGCGTCCTCGCCGACTGGCGGCACCCCTACACGACGATGGATTTCGCTTATGAGGCGGCGGTGCTGCGAGCCTTCCGGCTGCTTCTCAAGGGCGGCCACATCTACCGCGGCAAAAAACCGATTTATTGGTGCCTGCACTGCGAAACGGCCCTGGCCGAAGCCGAAATCGAATATAAGGACAAGACGTCGCCTTCGATTTTCGTCGAGTTTCCGGTGAAGGAAAATGCGCCTTTCGAGGCGGACGCCTCGGAGCCCGACGCGGCGGTGATATGGACGACCACCCCTTGGACTTTGCCCGCCAACGTCGCCTTGGCCTTTCATCCCGAGCTTGACTACGCGAGGGTGCGCGTCAAGCGCGACGGCCAAATCCGCAGATGGATTGTCGCGCGCCCCAGGCTTCAAGCCGTCCTGGAGGCCACCCAGGCGGTCTTGGTGGAGACTCTGGGCTCCTATCCCGGAGCCCGGTTTGAAAAAATGCTGTGCCGGAGCCCGTTGGGGCTGCAAGACTCGGTCGGCGTGCTGGCCGGCTACGTGAGCGCCGAGGATGGAACGGGAATCGTGCACACCGCCCCGGGGCACGGCGAGGACGACTACGCGACGGGTCAAAAATACGGGCTGCCGGTGTTGTCGCCCGTCACCCCTTCCGGACGCTTCACCGCCGAGGCCGGCCCGCTGGAAAATCTTCAGGTCTATAAGGCCAATCCCGTGATCGTCCAAAACCTCGCCGATTCGGGCCGGCTGGCGGGCGTCTCGGAAATCCAACACAGCTACCCCCACTGCTGGCGCTGCAAGAAACCCGTTATTTTCAGGGCCACGGAGCAATGGTTTTTGAGCGTGAGCCGCGGAAGCCTTCGCCGGGACCTTCTGCAAACCGTCGCCCAGGTCCGCTGGCTCCCCGAGGCCAGCAAAGCCAGGATTTCCAATATGCTTCAACTGCGTCCCGACTGGTGCATTTCTCGCCAGCGGGTTTGGGGAACGCCTATTCCCATTCTCTACTGCCGAGCCTGCGGCCGCCCGCTCCTGGAGGACGCCGCGCTTAAACACATCGAGGATAAAGTGGCCCGCGGGGGCGACGCTTTCTGGTTCCACCAGGACCCCCGGGAATTCCTGCCCGCCGAGATTAAATGCGCCTGCGGCGGCGCGGATTTTAAAAAAGAAATGGACATCTTGGACGTGTGGGTGGATTCCGGCGCCTCGTGGCTGGGCGTCCTCAAGCCCTCCGGCCACTTCCCCGCCGACCTCTACATGGAAGGTCACGACCAGCACCGCGGCTGGTTTCAAGCCTCTCTGGTGCCTTCCGTCTGCCTTGAGGAGCGCGCTCCCTACCGGACGGTTTTCACGCATGGTTTCGTGATGGACGAGCAGGGCAAGGCGATGCATAAATCCTTGGGCAACGTCGTTTCCCCCCAAGAAATAACCGGGCGCCTGGGCGCGGACGTGCTGCGCCTGTGGATCACGTTGAGCGACTACACCGCCGACGTTCGCCTCTCGGAGAAGCTTTTGGAAGGCCCCGTGGACACCTACCGGAAAATCCGCAACACGCTGCGCTTCCTGCTGGGAAACACCTCCGATTTTTCGCCCAAAGACGACGCCGTCGCCCACGACCGGATGCCCGAGTTGGAACGCTACCTTCTGCACCGGCTCTACGGCTTGGCGCAAGAAACGAAGAAACATTATCAGGACTACCGCTTCCGCGCCGCCGCGCGCGCCGTGACCGATTTCTGCATCAACGATCTTTCCTCCTTCTACCTGGACGCCCGAAAAGACTGCCTGTACACCTTCCCTAAAAACTCGGAGCAGAGGCGCGCCGCGCAGACCGTGCTATGGGAAACCCTCGGCGCCCTGCTCAAGCTGCTGGCGCCCATATTGTCCTACACCGCGGAGGAAGCCTGGCAGACGCTCCGCCAGGAGCACGGCGCCGAGCAAGCGGGCCCCATGCGGGAGAGCATTTTTCTCGAAAGTTTTCCTGAATGTCCGGGCGGCTGGCTTCAGGAGGAGCTCGCCTCGTTTTGGGGCGAAATCCTGAAAATCCGCGAAAAAATCCTGCAAACGCTGGAGGACAAACGGCGCGGCGATTTGATCGGCAGCTCCCTGGAGGCCAAGGTGACTCTCACCCTCGGCCGGCCGCACGCCGGAATTTTGGACTACCACAAGAAGCGGCCGATCGATTGGCCCGCCATCACCATCACCTCCCAGTTCTCGCTGCTGGAGGCCGACGGCGCGGCGGAGCCGGCCGTGGAGGTGGCGCACGCCTCCGGAAAAAAATGCGCGCGCTGCTGGCGCTGGCAGGAAACGGTGGGCTCAGAACCGCGCCACCCCGAACTCTGCGACCGCTGCCTAAAGGCCGTGGACGGCCTGCCGGACGCCGGAGTCCGCGCCGGCTCCCCGTCGTGACCGGGGCGGCCCGCATGAACAGAAAACTCATCGCGGCCCCTCTTATCCTGTTCATTTTCTCCCTCGACCGTCTCACAAAAAGCCTGGCCTTCAGCCGCCTTTATCCGGATAAATCCATACCGGTCACCCCCTTTTTCTACCTGACTTACGTGGAAAACTCCGGAGCCGCCTTCGGCATGTTGGGGGGCCGCAACACGCTGTTTATCGCCGTCTCCATCGCCCTGATCGCGCTGCTGCTGCTGTGGCTCAGGAAATGGCCGCCCAAAGACGCTCTCGGATTTTTCAGCGTCGCCGCGGTGCTCGGCGGCGCCGTCGGCAACCTCTATGACCGCATCGCCTACGGCTTCGTCGTCGATTTCATGGATTTCCGGTTTTGGCCCGTGTTCAACGTCGCCGACTCCTGCATCAGCGTCGGCAGCGTGCTGCTTTTGATATCGCTTAATTGGACCCGCGCGGAAAGGCCATAATGCCCGCCCGGCTTGGCCAGCATTTCCTGAGCGACGGCGCGGCGGCCGACGCCATCGTGGCTCTGGCGGACATCGCCGCGGCCGCGCCGGTGCTGGAGATCGGGCCCGGCAAAGGCGTCTTGACGCAGCGTCTTCTCAAAAAATCCGGCGACGTCACGGCCGTTGAACTGGATGAGATCCTGGCCGAGCGCCTCAAGGAGAAGTTCCGCGACTCTCCCAATCTCCGCCTCATCCGCGCGGATTTTCTGAAGCTGGATTTGGGCGAGCTGCGAAGGACGGTCCCATTCACGATCGTCGGCAACCTCCCGTACGCCGTGGCCTCCCCCATCTTGCGGAAAATACTGGACTGGAAAGGCTGGGACTTCGCGGTCTTGATGTTTCAAAAAGAGGTCGCGGAGCGCATCGTGGCGGGGCCCGGCAGCCGGAAGTACGGCGTTTTATCCATTCTCGCCGCGATAAAATCCGAGGCGCAGGCCGCTCTGCCCGTTCCAAGCGGCTATTTTTCCCCGCCGCCCCAGGTGGATTCGCTCGTGGTTAAATTCCGCCGCAGGAGCGTCCCCGGGCTCCCCGCGGAGGTCGCGGAGAAAAAGTTTCTGAAGGTCGTCTTCGCCGCCTTCGGGCAGCGGCGCAAGACCATCCTCAACGCTCTGGCGCACAACCTCGGCGTCGGCAAGGCGGCGGCTCAAGCGGCCCTCTTGAAATCGGGCATCCCGGCCGGTTGCCGCGCCGAAACCGTCTCCGTGGAAAGCTACATCGCTCTCACGCGCCGCCTTGAAACTTATCTCTAGCCGCGATGCCCGAAAGTCCCACGCGGCTCTAGGTCTTTTTTCACCGGCCCTTTGGGCCGAAAGACTCTATGACGCGGCCGGCAGGTGCGCTACAATACTTGAATTCTTGCAATACGCTTGGAGGTTCGATGCGGTTTTGGATGTCCCTGACGCTCGGTTTCGGCCTGATCATCAGCGTAGTCGCCCCGCCCGCGCAAGCCGCAAGACCCGCCACTTTGGAAGACAATATCGCCGTGCTCCTTTTCTCCACGGAGGAGGCCGGCCGCGAGAAAGCGGCTTTGTCGGAGCTCTTTAGAACCGGCCGGGCGCTGACCTCGGCGGAAACTCTGGATGCTTTAGTTCAAGCGGTCCAACACGACAAATCGCCCAAGGTCAGAGCCGCGGCCGCTTCGGCGCTCGGATTTTTCGGAAGCGGCCGCGTGGCGTCCGTGTTGGCCCGCTGCTCCAGCCGGCGGCACGAAAAAAGCGAGGCGGTCCGGCACGCCGCCATCCTCAGTCTCGCGAAATTCGCCCCCGAACTGCTGAGTAAATCCTCCGCCCTAAGCGTCCTGCGCGCATCCGTGGGAAAAGAGAACAACGCTTCGATCCAGCGCATCTTCATTTCCATCTTCGGAATGCTCAGAGACCGGCAATCCGTTCCCTTGCTCACCCAAGTGCTCCTTTATGGGAAGGATTTGAAGCTCCGCGTCAGCGCGGCCGAATCCCTCGGAGTCATCGGAGACTCCTCCGCGATACCGGCGCTGCAGCAGGCCTATGCCGAAAGCGGCGCGCGCAAGATGCTGCTCTTCCGCGAGGTCATCGCCAAGGCGCTGGAGCAAATAGAGCGACAAACCGCCCAGGCCGCCTTGACAGCGCAAATCGGCCGAACGCAGTAGAATCCGCTACCCCGCAACGGACAGGGCTTCCCGCAGTTTCATCCACGCCGCATCCACAGGAATGTCCCGGCAACTGTCCCACTGCTCGGAAACGGCCCAATGGTGGCC
>JACQRQ010000261.1 GCA_016206405.1 Elusimicrobiota bacterium
AGAACACGAAGGCGATTGGTTATCTTGACTTTCTTGCCGGTCATATAGTGTACGATACATATTGTAATGTATACATTACAATATGTATCGTACACTATATGACCGGCAAGAAAGTCAAGATAACCAATCGCCTTCGTGTTCTGCGCGCCGAGCGCGAGATCTCCCAGGAAGCGCTGGCGCAAGAGGTCGGGGTCACCCGCGTCACCATCAACTGCATCGAACGCGGAGTTTACCTTCCCAGCCTCGAGCTCGGCATGGCGATCGCCAGATATTTCAGAAAAGCCGTCGAAGACGTATTCATAACGGAGGAATCCCATGAAAAACGCTCTGCTAAAAGCGCATAAAATCATCGTTCGCTACGCCCTTTTCTACGCCCCGGTCTATGCCGCGCTCTCCGCCACCCTGTTCACCCGCTACGGAGACGCCGTCCCCGAGGGCGGGATGTTCGACGCCGCCAACAATCTGGGCTTCGCCTGGATTTTGAGCCTGGCTTATGTTTTCCTGGCGCTGCTTTTTTATCGGCGCTTCCGCGAAACCCTCCTTGCCCGGCTGGCGGGCTTCAAGGAAGGCGATGAGCGCGAGCGCCTCGTCACGGCGGACGCCGCCAGAGCCACGTTTCTGCTGATGCTGGCGCTTCAAATCGTGCTGCTGGTCATGAGCTTGACCGCTATCCGCCTGGTCCGCAACCCGGACGGGCACGGGATGCTCAGCGTGGGGATGCGCCTGAGTTCCGAGCAATTTGACATTTACTCCTTGCCCGAGGGCCAGCCGCCTGCGCCGGGCCCCCTAGGCAGCGTGGAGATCGGAGGGCCTCTCCTGCCCCCGAACATGAGCATTCTCCTGTTGCTGCTTCTGCTCGTTCAGATCGGCGCCTTCAAACTGGTTTCAAGCCGCCGTTATGAAGGACTTGAGAATTAGTTTTCTGATTCTGGCCTGCCTCTGCGGCCCCGCATTCGCGGAGCCTGAAATCGGCCAAAATTTTTCAAACGCCGAGCGCCGGCTCTCGCTCTTTCATCGTTCCGGACCGTGCCCCGGCTCCAGACTATCTTTGGGCTGCGGTCCGACGCCTCATTCTTGGATCGATTTCAAGCCTCCGGGCCCGCGCTATCCTCAGAACGCCCTGACCATCCGCTTCAGCGACGACAAACGTCGCTCCTCTAAGATCGAAGTCCAGATCGGCAATTTCCTAAGCCAGGCCCTTTCCGTCGCGGCCGTCGTCGTGACATTCCTGCTCTGATTGATCCCAAGGGCCTGTCAAACAATAACTGAGTCAATGTGGCCGAGGGGATTTTGGCCCAGGGCAAGGCGCGAAGAGCGAGCATGCTTGAAAAGTATGTAAGTGATGAGCAACGCCGCCATGGGGCGAAAGCCCCCGGCCCCTTCGGGGAGGGCCTATTTTGGGCGACTTCTTCGTTGCTCGAACGGTCACATAGCCACAGCTATGCTCCCTCCTCGCGCCTCGAACTCACCTCAAACTCGGCCCTCCAAATTGATTCAGTTATTGTTTGCCAGGCCCTAAGCTTTCGGCTTCGACTTTTTTTCCTTCGTTTCCTTCTCGGCTCTTTTGCGGGGAGCCGTGGTCATCATTTTTTTGGCGGGGGCGATCGCGACCAGATTCTTTTTGCCGACTTTATTCTTGCGCGCCACCATGCGGCCTTCGGTTTTCGCGAATCGCTTTTGGAAGCGCTCCAACCGGCCGGCCGTATCTAAAAGCTTCTGGCGCCCCGTGAAGAAGGGATGGCAGGCGGAACAAATTTCCAGCTTGATGACCGGGAGGGTCGAGCGGGTGGTAAAAGCGTTGCCGCAAGCGCAGGTCACTTGGCTGATTTCATAACGCGGGTGTATGTCCGGCTTCATAAAGGCTCCCACCTTCCGTGTCTTTATTTAACCATTTTTTCAACGGCCGGACAAGACGCTTTTTCGCGCCGTCGCCCCGCCGCGGGTCAAGAGGAAACTTCGCGGATTGAGCGGATTATTGTGGCGGTCTAAAACCTCAAAATGCAGATGCGGACCCGTTGAAAGACCCGTGGAACCCACCCGGCCGATCCGGGTCAGTCCCCGGGACACTAGCTCCCCCCGCTTGACCATAATGTGGCTCAAATGGCCGTAAAGGGTCATGACGCCGTCTTCATGGCGGACCACGACGGTCAAGCCGTAACCTTTTCGCCAGCCGGCGGAGGCGATGGCGCCGCTCCGGGAGGGATAAACCGAAGTTCCCCTTGTCCCCGGGATATCCCACCCTTTGTGGAAATGTCGATAGCCGAAAATAGGATGGATGCGGTTGCCGTAAGAGGAGCTGATTTGATGAAGACCGCCTTTAAGCGGAAAAAGGAAACTTTTGGAATTTAAAAAATCGCGGGGAACCCAGAAATCACGCGCCGGCGATAACGATAAGTCTCTTTTGACCACGCTGGGCGGCAATTGATTGGCTTGGACCAAGGACGTGCGCAGCCGCCGCCCCAAGAGGCCATTCGGCTCTTGAGCAAGCCGATTCGCTCCGCGGGTTTCCAAACTGCGGAGCGAAAAGTCAAAAGAACTTTCCGGCTGAGCCGGCATCGGCAGCGCCGTCCACGCCAGAAACAGGCTGCCCGAAAATAAGCTTATGATAAACTTCAACATGCGTCGCGCCGGCGCATGGCGGAAAGCCGTCCAGCGCCGGCACTATTTATTCTAACTCATCCACGACGGACGACGCATGGGCCTTCCGGGCGCGATACGACGAGTAAAAGACCTACGTCGACGTAGGACCTATGGGTCCGAAGTCGCTCAACGGCTGCTCGCCAAGCTCGACATTTCCATGGACTTGAGAAAATCCTTATTGGACTTTGTGGCCGACAGCTTTTCCAACAGAAGTTCCATGGCGTCGGTCGTCGATGAGGATGCAAGCAATTTCCGCAGAATCCACACCTTGTTGAGCTCATCCTCGGACAGAAGCAATTCCTCTTTGCGCGTGCCGGAACGGTTGATATCAATGGACGGAAAGATTCGACGGTCGGCCAGCTTGCGGTCCAAGTAAATCTCCATATTGCCGGTGCCCTTAAATTCCTCGAATATCACGTCATCCATGCGGCTTCCCGTTTCGACAAGAGCCGTGGCGATGATGCTCAGGCTGCCGCCTTCCTCGACGTTGCGGGCGGCGCCGAAGAAGCGCTTGGGTCTTTGCAGAGAGGTGGACTCCAAGCCGCCGGAGAGAACCCGGCCGCTGGAGGGGGTGATGGTATTGTAAGCGCGGGCCAGACGGGTGATCGAATCCAAGAGTATGACCACGTCCTTTTTGTGCTCGACCAATCGCCTCGCTTTCTCCAGGACCATCTCCGCGACTTGGACGTGGCGGTCGGAGGGTTCGTCAAAGGTGGAAGCGATCACTTCCCCCTTGACGGAGCGCCGCATGTCCGTCACCTCCTCAGGTCTTTCATCGATCAGAAGCACCATAAGAACGACCTCGGGGTGATTTTCCATCAAGGCGTTGGCGATCTTCTGCAGCATGATCGTCTTTCCTGTTTTGGGAGCCGCCACGATCAATCCCCGCTGCCCCTGTCCGATAGGGGAAATTAGGTTGATGGTCCTGCCGATTAATTCCCCCTTGGCAGTCTCCGCATTGAACCGCTTGGTCGGGTGCAGCGGCGTAAGATTTTCAAAAAGGGTGCGCTCCCTCAGGGCTTCCGGCGTCACTCCGTTGACGCTTTTGACCTGCAGAAGGGCGAAAAACCTCTCCCCGTCTTTGGGCGGCCGCACATATCCCGCGACCGTGTCCCCCTTGCGCAACCCGAATTTTTTGATTTGCGAAGGAGAAATATAAATATCGTCCGGACAGGGCAGATAATTATAGGCCGTCGAACGCAAAAAACCGAAGCCGTCTGGAAGAACTTCCAATACCCCCTCGTCGTAGATGTTGCCGTTTTCCTTGGCTTTGCTGCCGAGTATCGCGGCGATCAACTCCGGCTTCCGAAGGCCGGCAAACCCTTCAATCTTCTTTTCTTTCGCAAGTTCCAATAATTCCGGCATGGTCATTTTAGACCACACCACTTCTTCATCAGGCTTTTTATCCACCATGGGATCGTCCCCTCCAGGCTGCTCCGGTTTGCGTGTCATAGCATTTGCTCCAGGTTTCCATAAAGATTGCGTGCGCGGCGTCTTAGATCCGGCACGGACCGAGAATTATCCACAACGACATCCGCCAGCTTGACTTTTTCTTCCAACGGCATCTGCAAATTCATTCGCTTCAGGATTTCGGAACGGCTCAGGCCGCTGCGCTTCTCAATCCAGCGGATCCTCGCCCGCCGCGGGGCCCATACGACTACCGTCATCTCAAAAAAATCGGCTTTCCAAAGACGCGGGCCAGCCTCAAAAAGAAGCGGCACATCTACGAAAACAAGCGGCTTTCTCGCGCGGCGGGCCCGGTCTTGGGCCTGCCGGACCACCCGCTTGTGCAAAATATTCTCAAGCCTCCGCAGCAAACGGCGGCGTCCAAAGGCGATATTTCCCAATGCGGAGCGGTCGACTTGGCCGCGGGAATCGAATATTCCAGCGCCGAAGATTTCGCGAAGCTTGGCCCTTACGATGGGAGACCGCAGCTCGCCGTGGACGATCTCATCACAACTGATGCCTTCGGCGCCCAAGGATTTGACCGCATCCAAAAAGGTGGTCTTCCCGCTGCCGATTCCCCCCGTCAAAGCCACCACCATCTTTCTCTTCACTCAATCACCCCTTGTGCCGGGACGAATATTGGCGCATGATTTCGCGCTCTCTGTCCGTCAACGAATCGATGCCTTTAACCAGGATTTTGTCTAAAATATGATCGACTTCCTCCATCGTCACGTCGTCCTTCTTTTCGGCGCGCGACGGCCTCCGGAAGCGGGGTTTGCCCCGCTTCAACGCGGAGGAGGCGCTCGCGTTTTTCATGGAGCTCCACATTTCGCCCAGCCAATGCCTCCCATAAATTTTGGCTTTCCACCACCAGCGGAGGTAGACAAAACCGGTAATCATTCCCCCGAGGTGCGCAAAGCGCGCGATTCCGGGGCTCGATGGAATTGACACAAACTCGATGACCCCGAAAAGAATGGCCAATTGCCTGGCCGACATCGGAATTAGAAAGTAAAGGTAGATCGTCGCATCCGGATACAACATGGCGAAAGCGACCAGGAGGCCGTAAACCGCGCCGGAAGCCCCGATCACCGGCACCGGCGAATTGGGCGAAGTCGCCACGCTCAAAAGGGCGGCGCCAAGACCGGTGATAAAATAGTATTTCAGAAATTCCCGGGCACCCCAATTGGCCTCCACCACCCGGCCGAACATCCACAGGGCGAATAAATTGAAAAAGAGGTGCATCGCGCTGCCATGCAGGAAAAGATAGGACCCCATTTGCCAGAGCCATAAATTCTTGCTTATGCGCAGTGGAACCAGGCCGAAAATCCCGGTCATGTCGGGTCCCACCAGCATTTGGAGGAAATAAACGCCGACATTGGCCGCCATCAACGCTTGAACGGCCGGCGTCATGATTCTCCTCGACCCGCGAAACCAGCCATCAAATATTCTCCAACGGGCGCATGTCCTGCCAGTTGGGCCCCGCTTTGGCGGTGACCGCGACCGGCACTTTCAATCGAACCGCCTGCTCCATCTGCAGGCGCGCCCAATCGGCCAGCGCGGCGACATTCTCTTCGGGAACCTCAAAGAGCAAATCGTCATGAATCTGCAGGAGCATCGCGACGCCCGCAAACCGCTTTTCGGTTTTGAGCCCGCCGCCGATGCGGATCATGGCCTGCTTGATGATGTCCGCCGAGCTTCCCTGTATCGGCGTGTTGAGCGCGGCGCGCTCGGCGAAGCCGCGCACCGCGGCATTCTTGGAATTCAGCTCAGGCAAATACCTCAAGCGTCCGGAAATCGTTCGGACGAGCCCCTTTTGACGGGCCTCTTCCAGGCTTTTCGCGGTCCAAGCGGCCACCCCCGCATATTTTTCAAAATACTGCTTGATATACGCCTCCGCCTCCTTGACGGGAATGCCCAACTCTTGAGATAGACCGTAGGGCGTTTGGCCGTAAACCACCCCGAAATTGACGGCCTTGGCTTTCCGGCGCATCTCCGGCGTCACCTCCTTGGGGGAAACCTGGAATAAATCGCACGCCGTTTGCGCATGCACATCTCCGCCCCGAGAAAAAACCTCGCACAACGCCTTATCTTCGGAGACATGCGCCAGGGAACGAAGATCGACTTGAGAGTAATCCAGGGCCAAAAACATCTTGCCTTGGCCGGGGACAAAAGCGCGGCGCACTTTTAGGCCCAATTCCGTCCGGATGGGGATATTTTGCAAATTGGGATGCGCGCTGGAGAGGCGTCCGGTGGCGGTCCCGGTTTGGTTGAAATGGGTGTGGACGCGTCCCGTTTCCGGTGAAATTTCCTTGAGGAGGCCCTCAACGTAAGTCGAACGCAGCTTCATGAGCTCGCGGTACTGCAGCAGCTTGCCGGGAAAGGGATGGCCGGCGCTCAACGCGCTCAGCGTATCTTCATCGGTGGAATAGCCGGTTTTGGTCTTGCGCAGAGCGGGGAGCCCGAATTTCTCAAAAAGCAGTTGCCCGATCTGCTTGGGAGAGTTCAAATTCACCGCACCGCCCGCCATCGCCTCGAGCTCCCGGCGCAGACCCTCGATCCGGTCGCTAAATTCAACCGAAAGACGCTCCAAATAGGCCCGATCCACCTGGATGCCGGCGCGCTGCATTTCGGTCAAAATCCGCATCACGGGCATCTCCATTTGCCAAAACAAAGCCTCGACGCCCTTTTGGGCCATCTGGCCTTGCAAAGCGGCGGCCAATTCAAAAAGCCAAAGCGACTCGAAAAGAGCCATAGCCTGCGCTTCCACCCGGGGAACAGGGCGCCCCAGATATTCCAGAGCCAGCTCCCCGAAATCATACTTGGACCGCGATGGATTCACGCAATAGGCGGCCAGCATGGTATCGAACAAAGTCCCCTTGATTTCCAAACCAAGGTCCAGCAAACGCAAAAGGATGGTTTTAAAATCTTGTCCCGTTTTGAAGATCGTTTCGTCCGCCAACAAGAGAAGGAGCCCCTGGCGCTCGGTCGTGGATTCCTCTGATATTTTTACCTGCGAGACGGAACCCGATGGAAGTCCCAGGACGCACAAAAGTCCGGCATCTTCCCGCAGCAGGCTTTCCGCGACGGATGGGGGCACGACCGCCACGGAAACTCTCTTCTCCACCTTGGCTTTTTCAAGAAATTTATTGAACGGAATCGGATCGGGCGCTTCGGCATGGGAATTTGCGCTGTTGAAATATTCCTTGGCAAGGCTGGTAAATTCCAAGCGCTGCAGAAAAGGGACGGCCGTTTCGACTTCCACCGACTTTCTTTTGAAATCGCCGAGGCGGAATTCAAACGGAACATTTCGTTCCAGCGTAACGAGGGCCCTGCTTAAGAGCGCCTGCTGCTGCCCCTGCGCCAGATTTTCGGCGACGGCCTTTGGGAAATCGGAGGGTTTCTCTGAAACGGCTTTCAGCAAGGAATCCAGGCTGCCATAACTGCGGATGAGCTTGGCCGCCCCGACTTTTCCTATTCCCCGGACCCCGGGCACATTGTCAACGGAATCCCCCATCAGGGCGAAAAAATCCACCAATTGGCCGGGAGAGAGCCCGTATTTTTCCTTGACGTCCTCCAGCTCGATAAAATCGCCTTTGCTGTTTAAAGCGTGGGTCTGGGGCCCCAAAAGCTGTAGGATGTCCTTATCTTCCGTCACCAGGACGACTTCCATATTCTCGGCGGCG
The DNA here is from genome assembly GCA_016206405.1 of Elusimicrobiota bacterium. GTDB lineage: Bacteria > Elusimicrobiota > Elusimicrobia > O2-12-FULL-59-9 > O2-12-FULL-59-9 > O2-12-FULL-59-9. The sequence continues at coordinate 7,770 of JACQRQ010000261.1, forward strand.
GCTTTCTCCGCCAAAGTCGCCATCAGGTCGTCAGCCTCATATCCCGGCTTTCGAAGAGAAGGAAGCCCGAGGACGCCCACAAGTTCTTCGGCAAGCGGCAGTTGAGAGACAAGCTCCGCATCCGCCTTCTTGCGGGTGGCTTTATATTCGGGGAATTGTTTGTGGCGATGCGTCGGTTCGGGAGTGTCGAAGCACACCGCAAGATAGTCCGGCTGGTGCTCTTTGAGCACTTTAAGCAACATTCTGGCGAACCCATAAAGAGCTCCCACAGGCTGGCCCTGGGAAGTCGTCAGCGGCGGCAGGGCATGGTAAGCGCGATGCATATACCCATGCGCGTCAAATATAAAGAATTTTTGCATTTAAAGCGTCTATATAAGGATATTTAAGAAAAAGGGGCGGGTTCGGGACGGCATAAACAATCCATAGTTTCAAACCACCCAAATTTTCGGGGGGTCAAAAGCGGAGCGGCACAGCGCGGTTAAATGCCTTTACGGTCAAGGAAGTATAAATTTTGGAAGATAGCTGAAACTCAATCGCAGGGGGTGAATTAGCGTAATTATACCAGGAGAGTATCCAAACGCTTCTTGATGTCCGCTTTGGAATGGACCCCCACCAATTGCTCTACCAACTGGCCTTTGTTAAAAAACAGCAGCGTGGGAATGGCCGAGATTTTAAAGCGGGTCGCCGCGTTTGAATGATCATCCGTATTGAGTTTGCCGATTTTTACTTTGCCGTCGTATTCCTTAGCCAATTCCTCTAGAACCGGAGCCAACATACGGCACGGGCCGCACCAGGGCGCCCAGAAATCGACTACAACCGGTTGCGGGCTTCCCAGGACCTCTTCGTCGAATGTGGCGTCAGTCAGTTGAACTTCCATAATTCCCCTAAGGCAATGATCCGTTTCGGAATGTTTTCGCTAGATTCGTCCGCCGGTCGGCGGACAGCCAGAGGCGGTCCTGAGCGCAACTGATTGGAAACCACTGACGGTATTTAGGTTAGCACACTTCACTTCGGCTTGTCAAGAAGATATCTAACTTCTTCCCACAAGGTGTCCATGTTGACGGGCTTGGAAAGGTAGGCGTCGGCCCCCGCCAAAAGGCCTTCGGCGCGGTCCGCCGGCTCCGTGTAGCGGGCCGACAAGAAAACCACAGGAACATTTTTCAGCTTTAGGTGGCGCTTGAGCGCCCGGCACAGCTCAAACCCATGCACATCCGGGAGCTGCACATCCAGCAGGATCAGCGAAGGGGTCATGTCCTTAAGACAGCGCATCGCGTCCTGGCCGCAGGCGACGGAAAAAACCTGAATTTGTTTCAATGACAGAGCATCGGTGATGGTCTCTCGAAAGTGAGCGTCGTCATCGACGACCATAATATCAGGCTGCATCTCCTGAACCCGAAGTTCCTCTTGCATTTCCATGTTCATAATCTTCCTTTTAATAAACGCCCGCTAAAACCTTTGGTCCCCTGCTGCTTTTATATTGTAAACCAATATCCCGCCGCTCCATAGGGTCCAAAGACCTAATTTCCCCATAACATTGGACCCAGCGCCCCGTAGGCCTTACGGTTACCCGTTTCTAGGCCCTTTGGGCCGGAACAAAGATGTCCAGCCGCCGGCGATTTCTTTCAAGCCGGCGAGGGTTTCTCCATCCCTGCCGTTGAATATTTTTCGCAGCCAATTCGGGAATTTTTCGCTGACGCTCTTGGCGGCCGCGGATTTCAGCGGATATACTTTGGGCGCGCCCCAATATAAAACCGCCATCGCCACAAGACCCGCTCCGATGACAGGCATCGCCACTGATTGAAAAGCGGCCGGGGTTCCCGACACCCCGGCCAGATAGCGCAAAAACCCATAACCGAACGAGAGGGCGATGGCGAAGAAAGCGCTTTGAACGGCGTCGATCCTGGCCCGGAATTCGTAATATTTCTTCGAGTAGGACTCTTCCCTGAAATAGGAAGTTAAAATGTGGCCTGCCGGGTTATTGAAAAGGCCGATAACCGCCAGGGCCACAAACAGCAGCGGAACGTATTGGAACTTGAGGTAAAGGGCTCCCAGGGCGACTACGCTCAGCAGGCTGGCCGTGTTGCCCTGAACCCAGACCTTTTCAGAAACATACGGAGCGGCCGCAAAAATGCCCGCGGTCAGCCCGCTGCCCAGGGTCGCCGCCAAAGCCTTCCACAACGGCGCCACGGCCGCCCCCTGGGGAAAGAGGAAAAAATAAATCCAAGCCCAGACTCCGGCCAGCATGGCCGACCTCAATATGCTGGTTCCAGGCAGCATGGGCGCCGTCAAATAAATCACGGCCGGTATCGCCCCCAAAGACCACCAGCCCAACTGCGGCATCGTCAGCGCCAATAAACCGGTCACCAAGGCCGACAGTACGGCCTGCCTGGCAAAATGGTGAAACGGTTTCGCGTTCTCCGCGAGGGTTTGAGACTTATAAATTCCCGAAAAAGGCTTCCAAGAATCAGGAAGGTTCACCATCGCTATATTGCCCAACAATTGGCCCATAAACAGGGCGCCGATCAAAAGCCCCAGCACCAAGCCTTGACCCGTGCCGTGCGAAGCCGCCGCCATTCCCGGAAAAGATTCCGCCGCCTTGGCCAGGATAGGAAGAACAACGTTGCGCAACGGAAATATGACGACGGCGCCCATGGTCGTATAGACCATGGCCGTGCGCATGAAGGCGTTATTCCAGAGAAATTTAAACCCGGGGGAAAGCGGCACGATTACCAGAAACGCGAGGCTCGCCACCAAAGGCGATTGGAGCCAAATCGCCACCGCCGCCGCCGTGAGGGTGACTCCCGCGATGAGGATATAGCGCCAAACCGAAGAAGGCTTGCCCGAAGCCGAGGAGGCATCCGCCGGCGTCCCTTTATTGAACGCGCGAGAGAAAATCTCCTTGATTGTCCGCGCCGATCTCTGTATCCAACGCTTGGGCGTCGTAAAGAGCATCGAAACGGCCATCGAAACCAAAAGCTTCAGCAACTCGCGGCTCTTGGCGCCCGTCTTCTTAAGGCGCTCCGTGAAGGTGGCGGCCCGGCCGGTGAGGGCCGCCTGGTCCAGTTCGGCGCGGTCCGGCAGCGTCGCCAGGTAAATCAAAACAATAGGAATCTGGGCCACCGCGCCGAGCTTATAGATGGCGGAGGCCCCGTACGCATCCACCCACCCACCCCCCTTTAAGAAAATTCCGAAGAGAACCTGGATGCCGACAAAAAACAAAGCGAAGATCGCGTTGGTCGTCTTCTGCCGCTCATGAATGATTTTTCTGTGCGCCTTTTGCACCGCCGGGTCTTGGATTTTGGCCGAGGAGCTGCCTATCATGTCCCGCAGCACGATGCGTTCGCCGTTCATGATGCTGTTTAAAATCCAACCATTGACCAAGGAAAGGCCCAGAAGCACCATAAAAGGCCACTCAAGGAAATTCCTATCGTAGAAAAACGCGAAAGCCGCGTTGGCGGCCAAGCGAACCAGCGTGGAAAGCGACATGCCGTACACGGGCGCATTCTCATCAAAAAGCTTGCCCGTCCAATTCGTCAAGGAAATTGAAAGAAGCGATCCTAAAGACATCAGCAGCGCCAAGCCCGGCCCCCCCGCTTTGTCCATCGCGACGACATAAAAAGCGATGCCGGTCACCGTGAATACCCCCACGGAAAGTATCTTGGCGACCGCATTGCCGACGAGCCCGACCATATCCAGCGGGGGCCCGGGCGGCTCCGGCGCCCGGCTAAGCGCGCTTTCGACAGGGACCGGAGAGACCCGCCAAAGGCTTTTAAAATGATTTTGGAACGCTGCCGTCCAAGACTCTCTTTTCTCACCGGAGGAAGCGGCAAGGCTTGGCGTTGACGCCTCCGGCCGGACCTCCGGCTTTTTCATGGCCGCGCTTTCGCTTTGGGCCTCCCGGTTTTTTTGCTCCCGTTCGAAATCCCCCTGCAATCGCTTCAGCCCGGAGCGCGAGCCTTTCAGCGCCGCTAAAGAGCCGATGAGCGAAAAAAGAGGAAAATGAGCCCCGAAAATAACCGGGTTCCAGGCGGACGGGACGGAGAAGGGCAAATCAAACAACCGAACGCCCATCGTCTGGTGGATGAGACCGCTGAACGAAGGCCAGGCCTCCGCGAAGCCGGGAACCGAACCGATGCCCAAACCGAAAAAAAGCAGCGCCAATCCGCCGACGACCAGCGGCGTCGTGTCATACCCGACGACAGGATCAGGTTTGCCTTGCGCGATGGTGCGGGCGGCGCGCTGAATTATTTTGTAGGACAAATAGCCGTAAAGCGCCCCCGCGGGAAGGGTGACGGCTAAACTGGGCAAAGCCAACGAAAGGCCGGACACCACCTCGGAAAGCGCGGACGCGATGGGCGCCGACAAGGATAGTCCGCCGGCGGCGCCTGCCGAGACCGCCGCCGGAGCGGCGACCGAAAGCATTCCCGCCAAAGACAAAGAACCCGCCCATTTTCCAAAATGACTCTTGGACTCCGGCGCAGCCGGAGGGGCGCGCGCCCCCAAAGGCCCCGCAACTACGCCGGACTCAACGGAGGCCGGCGGGTCTGAGATTAGGCGCTTTTCCCCAAGCATGACCTCTTCAATGCCCTGCCCGGCCGAATAGGCCCCGTCCGTTGATAGATTCGGCTCAGCGACCGCCTTCAAGTAGGGGGTCAATTCTCGGGTCCGAATTTGGGCCGCCTTAAGAGCGGTCGGCGGCGCGCCCTTTTGAACCGCCGCGGCGGGAAACCAGCGCGGGTTTGACGCGACCGAACGCGGTCCCCGCAAATGGATCGTGCCGCCGGTCTTCGTCCGGACGGCAAAAGCGCGATAGGGCCCGGCGGAAAGCGAATCGTGTCGGCGGCCGGCCCCGGTCCGGCTCCTGCCCGCCACGGCTCCCAGCGCCTGATAGCAGGGGAGTCCCGGCGCGGTGACGATTAATGCCGCGCAGAGAACCGTCCCAATCAATTGCAGAGGCAACTTCTTATGCATGATACCTTTGAACAAAAAAAACCGCCCCGAACAAAAACCGGCCGAAAGGGCGGCTGCCGAAGCTTTCCTTAATGGAAGAGTCATTTGGACCTGCCGTGCCTTTCCTCCATCCTGGCCTGCCGCTTTTTCCGCGCCTCCATTTTCGCGCGCTCATCCTCCGTAGTCTTGATCATCACCGCGACTTCCCGCATGATTTTGCCCCGCGCCTTGTCCAGGGCGATGGCGCTGAACTCGGGCTCCACCCATTCGGAAGGGTAAAAAAACACGACGCGAACACCTCTAAGCTTCCGCTTCTCTCCGCCCGCCGACTTATAAGGCACAGGAAGCTCCGCCCATTTAGAGGCGTCCATAAACTTGCCGCTCTCCGTCACCGCGAACAAGCGGTAGATCAAAACCTGCTCGTCTTTTTCCAACTGCCAGGCGGGCCGGACGGAATTGGTCTTGAAGTCGGCGATGACTAAATCGGCCACCTCGCCCTTGGGGTCCCGCTTGACCAGCACCAGGTCAAAAGCGCCCCGGAACATATAGCGGGCCAGCACATCGCCGACTTTGCGGGAATTTTTCCCATACTTGCGCATGATGTAGCTGATGGGAATCTCCCGGCCGTATACCTCGTAGCCTTCTTGCGCCATAAACGCCGCGACCTGATCCACGATGCCGATGGCTTCCTGGGCGCCGCCGAATTTATAATCTCCCAGGTTGTCGCCCCGCTCGGGCATGAGGATGGGGCCTTCTTCTTCCGCGAGTTCCTGCTCCCAGACGGCGTAAAATTTGGCCGTGATTTCATCCGGGGTCGGACGGCGCCCCTGATGCTGGATTTGATCCAGGGCCCAATCCAAAGTATAGTGCGCCACATGGCCCTTGAACGTCTGCGCGGGGGTGCCTCCCCTCCGCCGGTAATAGAGTTTTTCTTCGATCCAGCGGTGTCTGTCATATTTATAGGACTTGATGGACGAAGCCGAAGTTCTGTAATCGTTGGGACGCTGTTCGGTCCACTCGCCTAAAATCGCCTGCATTTCCACGTCGAGCAGAGCATTGCCTTCGATGCCGGAGTCTTTTTCAAAATACTCCGCCGGCTTGACCGCGTCCGGCACCGCTTTTAAGAGTTCCGGATTTGGAGTCAGCCACACCGATTCCCTTTGGCTGGCGCGCGTTCCGAGTTGGTCGCCCATCGCCGCATAGATGCGGCCCACCGAATCAAGCGCCGTGGTCTTGCGGATTCTAAATTTGATTTTCCCTTGATCGTCCAACCGCACTTCAGGCGTAAAAGCGAGCTGCTCCGCCGCCAATTTTTCCTGAAAGCGACCTTTCCACACTTCGGCAGAGACGCCCTCCGGCAAATCGATTTCGAAGGCGCCGGCGCTCGAGTTCTCCCGCAGCCCCTCCTGTTGTTCGGGCGTCCAGCCTTGCTCCACCGCCAAGTCCAAGGTTATCCGCCGGAAGGCGCGAAAATCATCCGCGCTGAAGCCGTTGACGCTGACAGGCGAGGGACGGCCGTTTTTATAGATGGAAATAACGGAGCCTCCTTCGCTGATTGAGACGAAGTTGTAGGATAGAAAGGAGTTCCGCATGGACGGCTGCAAATTCTTCAGCAACACTTTATGAAGAAAATCGTCGTTTTCTCTAGAGCCGAACTCCCGTCCGTCCTGCAGCACCGCCAAGGTGATGCCGTTTTTCTTCAAATTGGTCATATAGTCGACGATCCTCGCGGAAGGCGGCTCCCGGATCAGCGCCGCGTCGAGAAAAACCACCTTGGGATGGTAGCGACTCTGTTCCCTCAACGGGTGCCCATCGGAAAGCACCGCGGGGACATCCGGCCGGGCGGCGGGTTCCCAATCCTTGTCTTTGGACCGGTCCTTTTCCTCTTTCTCCCGGCGGATAAGGTCCGTCGATTTCAGGCTGATCACCCGCACAAGACTCTTGAGATTGACCGGGTCCACGGACAAAAGCTTTCGCAATTCGGCCTTATTTTTCCATTCCCCATAGCGCTTTGCGTTGCGGATATCGATATGTCTTAAAATTCCCACCAGCTTTTCGCGCAGCCACCCCAGGCCTTTGCTCTGGATTTGACGTTCGCTAAAAAATTCCATTCCCCGAAGATCCGATTTGCTCAGCTTCTCGATGGGCACAGTTTTGGCGGCCGACACCTGGCTCACAAAGGCTCCGCCTTGCCCTTTGTCCCGGGTTTTACCCGTCGTCACCTCGACGCGGTTTCCCGCTTGATAGTCCCGCCAATAGGCGCGGCTGCTCTCAAACCACTTGCTCCCGGGTTCTCCTCGGATTCTTCGCACGACGACGAACTCCTTGGCGGGGTCCCCGTTAAATCGAAGCGGACGAAGCTGCTTTCCGTTTCCATATACCGGAGGCCTCGCCGAAACGCCGCCCGCCTCCTGGCGGTCTAATCCCAAGGGCTGGTCGTAAACTTGCCGCAGCATCGCGTAGGCGAACTTGATATCGTCTTCCTTCCCCTCCCCGGCGTTCTGATTTTCCATGTCGGCGGCGAATTTCTTCAAAGCCGGCGTCGCCGACGGAGCATGGGGGGAAAGATCGGCCGCCGGAGCGCGGCTGCCCGTTTTGCCGGCCGTCATGGTCGAAAGCGGGTTGCCGGCCTCCTCCCGAATCACGGGCTTATTGAATCCGCGGGTCTTTTTAACCGGCCGGGCGGGCCGTTGGATGCGCCCCGAGGCAGGCCGGGAGGACCGTCCGCGGAAAGCCGCCGCCGCCTCCTGCAGGGGGGAGAGGGCCAAACCCAGAACCAGCAACAAACTCAGCGATTTTTTCATGAGGCTGAATTCTTCTTAAATTTCTTGAGCTCCTGCTCCTTGGCCTCAAGATCCCGCTTATTTTCCTTCGCCGTCTTCTTCTTCTGCGCGGCCTCCTTTTTGAGACCGCTCAATTCAGAATCATAAAGCTTTCGAATCTTGCTCTCGGCCGCCGACAGTAGATTCCGGGCCTTTTCGACCACGAATTTCAGGCCCTTTTCCCAGGCCTCTTTCACCAACTTTTCCCGCCTTTTCTTCAGCTCAGCCAGCCGCTTTTTCTTCTCCATCCCGATAACTTTCGCCTTCTTCAGCGACTCTACTTTCTCTCGCCTCTTGACCGTCTCCAAGTTTTTCTTCATTTCTCGGATTTGCTTGGCCATTTCCTTTTGCTTCTGCAGTTTGGCCAGATACTGCTGGAGCTTGGGGTCGCCGGGCTCTTCCCGGTTTTCCCAGAAGTCGTTGAAGTCCTCATCGCTCTCCATGGCCTCAATGAGGCTGGTCAGCTTTGAAACGGACGCGTCGGAATCCTTCTGCGTGTAGAGCTCGTTGAAGCCGTATGTCTGCGTGGCGTAAACGAATTCGGCGCCCGTTTTCACCGAGGGACGGAGGCTGTAGTTCTGCTTCTGCCGGAGCGTCAGGCTCAGGAGTTTGGCCAGAATTCTGCCCCGCCAATCAAAGGGAGCGTTGCCATACCTGAAGAGCAAGGCCAGCACTTTATCGGTTTGCCCGTTTTCCTTAAACGACAGCACGGCGTCCGGTTCGATATTCACTTGATACTTGCGCTTGATGCGAGGGTCGGCGATGTTGCCGACCAGTTTGAACTTAGAGTCCCCCGCGATATTGGTGAAGCCGCGGATGGCGTTTTGGGCGAGTTCCTCGGGCGTTTTGGGGAACCAGTGCTGCTGATATAAGTTATAAACGACCGCCTTGGCCCTTTCCAACATTTCCTGGCTCGTCTTGCGCCACTGCGGATTCTTGCGCAGATAAACAAAAACGGGGCTCAAATTGACCTGCCGGCCGGGCTGCAGAGGGTTGTTCCATATTTCCTCCAGCAGGCGGATGCCGGCATGCACGTTCAAAAACCGGATTTTCCCAACCCGGAGATTCCTTAAAATATCGATGATCACAGCCCGGGTGATGATGCCCAGATACAAATAATGCTTCCCCTCTCGAACCTCCGAATTGCCCTGAATGATGAAGCGGCTCCTTCCGGCCTCCTGCATCGGCAGCCAATAATCAACATAGGAGCGAAGCTTGCTGAAATTGATCTTGATGGGTTTAAGCCATTGGTCCCCCAGAAAGCCGCGCAACGCCTCCAGCAGCGACTGGCCGTCGCCGACGATTTCCTGGTAAGGCCCCTCCCCGTTTTCCTTATAGTCGGGCAATTTCCCGATCATTTCCGCGACCAATTGAGGGAACCTTTTGGGATACTGGATCACCATCATGTTCTTCGGCTGGTTCTTGACGTCTTCTTTGCCCGCAAATCGCTCCACAAATTGCTTGTCGACCGCTCCCAAAAGCCGGGTGACATTTCTTTGGAGGCTGTATTTATTGACGCTGTAGGAAAGCTTTTCATCGGAAGCCGGGTCATCGGGCGTCAGCCGGTAAAATCGCAGCATGCGCAGAGGGTCTCTTTTGCCGGCGCGGTCGATGGAGCGGTTGAACTGCCCCACCCAGGCCGTTTTTTGAGTTTTTTTGAGTCCAGGCTTGAATTGAACCCTGAAAATGTACTCGCCGTCAAAGCTCCATTGAACGTCTCCCTGAGCCAGTTTGCCGCTTTCCACCAGAGAGCCGGTGACGCTTTCGGCCAGGCCCTGGAGCATCTGCTTGTGATTATCCGAGAAACCGTCTTGGTCCGGAATGATGGATTTGGTTTTATCGGATTCAGCCGTTTGAGGAGCGCTGCTCTCGCTTTGGCCTTTGCCCTGCGCATAGATCATGGCGCCGTTGTAGGCCACGATGAGCATCCGGTTGTTTTGCCGGTATTTCAAATGGTTTAAGAGAACGCTGTTTATGTAATCCGGGCCCTCAGCGGTGTAAAAAACAACGCCGTAGCCTAGTTCCAAAGACCGGTCGATGGCCTGAGCGATTTCGGGAGCGGCGGGCTGGCCGTTGAAAACATCGGGGATGAAAATGATCCTGGCATTTTTGGCCGGTTCTTCGCTGGGACCGGAATTTTCCGCCACAGGCGGTTTGGGCGGAGGAGGCGTCTGCGGAGGCTGAGCCGTGGGGGGCTTATCCTCAGCGGCGCCCTCAGCTTGCCGACCGGAAGCCTTCGAGTCCGAGTCCGCCGGGTGGGCCTTTTCGTCGCCGGCGTTTTGCTCGACTGAACCGGCCGCCACAATACCCTCGCCGGCGTCCTGAGGGGACGCGTTTTGATACATCTCCTCCAAACGATCGTTCAACCCCTTCTGCGGCGATGCATGTGAATCGGATTCCAAAGACAACTTGCCGGCGACGCTTAAAGCCTCGACGGGAGAGCCCGCCAATGCTTTCGTGATTTCCTCCGTTGAAAGGACGCGTCCGGCGATAGAAGGCTCCGTCCGGCCATCGACTCTGGGAACTTTGAAATCCTTGGGAAGCTGAGGCTTCATCCCCGCGGAGCGACCCGGCTGAACGGTCGCCATCCGGAAAGCTTTCGCCTTTCGCGCCGCCCGCGAGCGGACCAGCGGTCCCGCCGCCCAAACTTCGGCGGCCGGAAAAGGCAGCGCCCCCCACAGCAGGCTCATAGTTAAAACGATGGAAATTATTTTTTTCGTCATAGTGGCTTTCCTAAATTGAAGTTTGCCGGCCCTCTCTCCATTCAATCTCATTCTAACCCGATTATCCGGCCCCCGCATGGGCCATTGGTCCCAGCAGGGCAAAGAAAAAGGGCCTATCGAATCATAGGCCCTAAGACCTGCAAAAACTTGCCGGATTTTTCCGCTAGCAATTCAATTTCTTTTCCACAGTTTCCAGCTTTTTAGCCAACCGTTGCTTTTTCCGCTAAACACCAGCCGGTGCGCGGCAAAAATCTGAAATCCCCCAAAAGCCGTGAGCACCACCGCCATCAAGGTCATGTTCGCCAAGGGCTCGCGCCCGGCCAGAAAAGTGAAGAATAGCGCCGTTCCGGCGGCGTACAAAATCTTCTCATAAAGCGTAATGACCCCCTCCATGGAGGCCATATGAGGTTTCATATTATTGTCCGGCTCATACATCGCCTTTCGCTTCAATGAAAGCCCGATGAAATGAAGCGGCCCGCGCAGCAGGGCAAAAGCCATCAGGCTTCCCAAGGCCCAATTGAGGGCGCCCAACGGAGTGCCTCCGTAGATGGGCAACGCGCCCCAGAAAAAGAGAAAGCCCAAACCAGACGCCACATACGCCGCCGTACCCACATTTTTCCACCAGTGATGGGTGTTTTGATTCTTGCTGGGATTAAAAACGATCATCATCGCCCCGGCCAACACTTTGCCCAAAAAGGTGGTCGCGATGATCTTAGGCCATTGGCCCGGCAGATACGCGGTCGCGTACTGCAGCAAAGTCAGCAGAACCGCGGGCTCAAGAACCAGGTAGAAATTGAGCGTATTGAAAAGGGTCAGGAAAGGATTATTACGAATCAATTTAAATCCCTGCAGGATGGCGGGAGTGGTTTGCCTTAACTGATCATATTGCCGGCGCGTCCATGCCGGCAGTTGCTGAACCCACGAAATCGCCTTGGCCACAGGATTGCCTATGGCATGGCGGTATCTTTTTGAAAAGGCGAAGGAATACAAGGACATGGTCAGCATCAGCGCCAATACGTAAGGCAGCGGCGAGAAAGCCCAACCGGCCCCGGCTCCCCGCCACGCATCCATGAGGCCGATGAAATAATCCGCAACATAGAAGCCGGTCACAAATCCCACCGTGTTGGTCAAGACGGAGTCGATGCCTTCGGTCTTATTGTAAACGGTCTCCGTGGTCCCGACCACGCGTTTGTCGGCAAGGTCCTCAATGCTGTAGTACACGCCCTCAAAAAAACCGGAAAGACCGGCCACGACGAAAAGCAGCGTCACGTTCAAGGGCATGCCGAGAAGCCACATTCCCGGGATCAAAGCGATCACTACGGCCAATTTTCCCAAAGACCCCTTCATCATCTGCACGGCCCTGGCCTTGTCCGACCGGGGACCGGCGAAAAACTCGCCCAAGCCGTTGCTGAGCTCAAAAACCATCTCGTATATCCCGAAGGCGGCCAGAGGGCTTAGGAAACCGGCCGTTAAATGGCCCGTGTATTCGGGCAGCCCGGCTAGGTAGACGCTTAAGCCCGCCGCCATCATCATCCGGCCGACCTGCAGCACCCACCATTTGATGTTTCTGCTTCGTTCCGGGATAACCCGGGTGAAATACCGGATCACTCCCTCAAAACGCTGCAATCCCCCCTGTATCCACTGGGACGCTCGCCCCACATGCTTTTCAAACTTTGGATCAAGATTTAAATGTCTCTCCGCATGGGAAAGGGGAGGCCGGGTCCTGGCGTTCGGGGCTTTGATCCATCCATGCACGAACCAGGCCGTCGCCGCGACCGAGAGCAGCCACGGCGCATAAGATCCCAAGAAGCTGAGGTCAAAACCGCTCAAGGCGCGCGGGGCGAGTCCGCCGCTCAACGAGGTCGGGAGAAGCAACCCTCCGGCCATAATGCCGCTCCAGGCGAATTTCTTGATGGCGGGAGCCGGATTCGCCTTCGCGCTCATCGAAGCCGGCCTTCGGGCCGCGGAAGCTACGCGGCGCAAGAAATTTACCGTGTAAGCGACTTTGGCCTCCGGAAACGGAAAGGCATTGTCCAAGCCGGCGTCCAAATCCTCGCCCGCGCTGAAAGCGATGCTGCCCGGAAAGGAGCGCGCCATATAGGTATCCGCTCCGAAAGACCCCATCGCGTCGGCAAACGTCAGAATTTTTTGCGGATGCACGGTCCGTCCCTGCTGGGCCAGCACGGCGACGACCTGCCGGACGGAATCCGCCTTCGAATACCGGCTGATGGTTAATTCGTCGTCCTTAAAGGTGGCGATGTCGGGGAGGCGGCCGGACTTCAGGGCAAGCGCCACGCTGCCGGTCAATGCCTCGATTCCGTTGCGCCCCGGTTTAAACCTCAACAGCAGGTCCGCGCGGTTGTCGACTTCAACGTCAAAATCCACGCCCTGCGAAAGCCCCAAAGACCGGGCCGAACGCATGAGGACGCGCCTAATTTCTCGCTGCTCCGCCTCCGAGCGCAGCGGGCTTTCAAGCGTGTGAATTTTTTCCTCGGAATCGAACCAATCCAGGCGCGAGCCGCTGCGAGTGGCGAGGATGAGGCCGGCCTTGCGCTCCAGGCGATCGATAAAAAGCCGTTTCATTCCCCTCTCGGAATCGAAGGGCCTGGCGGTGATGACGGCCACGGGAATATTTTGGGCCAAGAGCGCCTCCACCGCTGCGAGCAGGCGCCGCGGGGAACGCTCAACGTCATCGACCACCGTCTTGTCAAAGTCAAATTGAATAAGATCCGGCGTCCGGCGCTCGTAATACCGGATGAAAGCCTCGTAATCGGAAGGCGATAGGCGCGGTATGCTCAGCGGAGCGGAGGGAAATCTCTTAAGGATAAGCGATGCCGCCGCCCGTTTCAAGCGGTAGGCCCAACCCGGCGTCGGAAGATCATCAATAAGGGCGGCGGAAAGGTTCGGCGGCTTGCGGCGTGCGTCCGCCTCCGGCTTGCCGCCGGCGACGGTCAGAGCGGCAGCTTTGTTCTGCGCGTGCCGCGGCGAAGCGCCCCACGCGGACGTTGCGCCGTCCGCTTCCAACGCGGCGCCATTTTCGTAAATTTCATCAAGGGCCCTCTTCGGCGCTTTCTTGAGCTTCTTATAAAATGCCGGTAAATTTTCAAAGATGCGGCCCAAGGCGGCCGGCCCACGCTTTTTCTCGGCGCCTCCGCCGCCGAGCGCCGCAACCTGTGAAACTGAGGCGTAGGCGCCGGGACCGGCGGCAATCGTCGCCGGCAGCGCAGTATTCAGAAATCGCGTCTGGATCGCGCCCTTCGGGCGGGTCCCCCGCCGGTGCAGGGAATAAGAAAAAGATTTTGAGGTCCCGGATGAATTTTTGCCGGCGCGGCGCAGCGAGGCCGCATGCGCTAAGGCCTGATAAGGGGCCAAGCCTGGGGAAATCAATATTAGGGCGGCGACTATTATCGAGGCGGCGATTTTTCGCGTTTTTTCCATTTCAAGTGAGAAAATGCGTGATATAAAACAACACCGTCGACCATCCCACGAAACCCAACACGCCGGCCATCAGGGACTTTTTCAAAGCGCCCGCTTTATACATCTGCCAGAAAATCGCCGCCTGCAAGGTGATCCCGCCGATGGTGCAGGCCAAGGTGTTGATCCAGAACCACGGATTGGTCTTCGCCACCAAAAGCAAAGTGGGCAATAAAAAGGCGTTGGCCAGCAAGGGCAGCGCGACATAAAACCAATCCATGCCGGCCAGCAAGTGCGCGTTGCCGCTCTTTATATTTTGGTGATTGGTCCAAAGCTGCTTGGCGGGAAAAGATAAAAATATCACATTGGCGGCAAAATTGAGAGGGCCGGTGACGGGCTGATAATGCGCGGCGACGATGGGCGGAAGGAAAATCCATGAACTCAGCATGGTCACCGCGGCCAACGCCCATTTGATCTTGGTGTAATTGTCCATGTCCTTGAGTTGATTAATCTTGGACTGAAGCCATTTCACCTTGTGGGACAGAGGCGAGAGCGTGCGCTTAAGCGCGTGGACTCGGGTTTCGCCTGGAGCCAATTCCATCTCGAAATCCGTTTTTTCTCCGGGAAGCCGAAAGCGCACAGGGGCCGGTTGGTCGGAGGGATTGGTCAGTACGGCGAGAGCCACATCTTGCATGATGGCTTCATTTTTTGGCCAGAGAAGATACCCCGCCCAGGCTTCATCCCCCTGGCCTTGAATTCGCTCCGGCTGCGAAAAATTATTCAATAAGCGCCTCTTAAGTCTCTTTCCAACGGCATCGCCTTTTCTGCCATCGACGGGCTTGAATATTTCCTCAACCCTTTCAACGAGCGCGGCGTCGCCGGCCGGAGTCAACCAATGCGCGGCCGGAAACAACCGCGCCATCCAATGGATCCCCGCGACCGGCGCCGGAAGGGCCAAAATTTCCCCGATGCCTCCTTTTTGCCAATGCTGAAAGACCTGCCAATCGATGGCCCGGCCCGCCTCGCCGGCTTTGCCGCTTTCCAAACGGGTTTGCCATCCGATTTGAGAATAATATGGAAGCCCGCCGGAGTCCTCCAGCGCGATGTCGCCCTGATTGATGACGGCGTCGAAACCGGCGGCCGCCAGCGACCCGCGGTGAACATTGCCCTGGGCTAGAAAGGCGATCCCGGGATATTCCATTTTAAGCTCGGATATCAATTCCTCCCAAAACTCCCGGGCCGGCATTTGAACTCCGTGGTTTCTGGCAAATTCGCCGTTGAGCAGAAGCTCCGGATTTTCTATGCGGAACCCATCGATGCCGAATTTGGAAATCCAATGCCGCACGGTTTCCAGAGCCCACCGCCGAGTCTGAAGGCTGGAATAATCCAGTTGCGCCGCGTTGGGATGATGGCGAAGCCGCTCCCCTTCTCTCATGGCGCTCAGCCGGACCAACAGCGGCCCCTGTTCGGGATGCAGGATGGGGGCCCACCCTTCCGGAGGCCGGCGCAATTCCTCCGCGGTAGCCTTCCGGTGGATGATCATGCCGATGCTTTCAGTCAGGAAAGCGGAATCCAAAGAGACGTGATGCAAAGGCAAATCCATGATCACGCGCAGAGGTTTTTCCACCCTGGCGGAAGCTTGGCGGACCCTGCGGGTGAATGCCGCCAAATCCTGCGAAGCGCCCAGCGCCGGATTGACCAAGCCAAAATCAATGGGCGCAAAAGGAGCGCTGACATCCCTGAGCATTGCCGAACCGATGGAAAACGTATTGACGTCCTGTTGGTCCGCCAATGCCGCTATTTCCTCCGGCGACCAAGCGCCCAGCGGCTTCGCGGTCTTGGGCAGTTCATAGACCTGCATTTCTCGCGCCCACGCGGATAGATTGTTCTTCATGTGGCTTTGCTGCAGCTCAGGAACCTTCTTTTCCAGAAAAGCCGTAAGCTGCCGCCGGAGATCGTGAGGATTCTTTTTAATGTCCAGAAGGGATTTGAGTTCGGACCGGACAAGACCCGCCCATGATGAAAAAGAGCTCAAAGGCTGGAGCAATTCCTCGATCATGTAGGCGAAGAGCTGCGGCATTTGGCCGGACAGGGCGCGGTCGATATCCTCCGACTCTGCTCTCTTTCGCGCGGCCTCAAGGCCTTCGTGCCGACTCTCCAATTCATCGGCCTCTTGATTGAGGCGCCGGATATCGCGGTCCAACTGCGTCAAGGCGTAGAGAATGCCCTCCAGACCGGCGGAGGGCGCAAACCGGCTGCCGCGGCCCAAATTAAACGCGAACGGCGCGAGCCTGGAATGGTCCGGCAACAGAGGCCCAACGCTGAGAATCTGTCGCTCCTCCAAAGACAGCCGCCATGTGTCCAGATTTTTTTGCCGGATTTGAATCTGCTGTTGACCGGCGTCGCGGCCGGCGGCGCTCTCCGATGAGCTTAACAAGGCCGCGGCGAAGGAAGGAATTAGCCCGCGGCGGTTGGCCCGCTGCACCCAGCCGGAAATCCAGCTCAACTGCCGCTTCGCCTTGAAATTCGCCCATTTTTGATCGGAGCGCTGATTCTCCAGCGATAGAAGGCGCAGATAAAGCCTCAAGCTTTCCTGAATGACCGCCGGCTTATTCTGCAGCATCGCCTTCAGGTTTTCGAGCAGGGATTCGGGATCTTTCGCGTCGTCGGCGGCGAAAATGTTCTCAAGCCATATCAGAAGCCCCGGATATTTTTTGATCTCCTCCACGTTGAAACGGCTGAAAAACGCCTCCAAATAGGGAGCCGGCAGAGCCAGAATCATCCGGCTGGACATGCGCTGGCGCTGCAAAAACTCCAGCAACGGGCTCTCGGAGCTGAACGGCGCGGCGGAACCGAAATCCAAACTCACGGTCGCCGCCAATTCGGGTAAATTATTTTTTTGCCTGTCGGCGTTGACTCCATCCAGTTTTTTAAGCGCCCAAGCCAGCCTTTCCAAGGCGACCGCCTCCGTCCCCCCTTTTTTTCCCAAAACTTCCTCGTTCCAAACCGAAGAATCACTGGACCCGGTCGGGTCCTTTTTGGACCCCAAGCGGATGAGTACCGCGCCGGCAGGAGGCTCCACAACCTCGGTTTCATCTTGAATCGGAAACACCAGCCCGGGGACTCGCGCCAAAAAGCCGCTTTTTTCCAAGACCTCATTTAAGGCCGTCATTTTATTTTCGGGAATCGAAAGCGTAATATAACCGGGTAGAACGGCGCGCACCGCGCCGCCCAGTTTGCGCACCTCTTTGAGTGGAAAATCAACCCTCTCCATGGCCCATGCGGCCTGTCCCTCGGATGCGGCGGTCTTGTCGGGACCGTACAACAATATGGCATCGGAGAGAATGGATTTCTTGCCCGGAGGCGCCTCCACGATGAGATGCAAGCCGCTGATCTCGGAGTCGGCGCCGGCGATGCCGGCTGGATCGGGCGAAAGCCGGAGAGGCACTTTTTGGATATTGGCGAAAATCTGCGCCAAAAGACCAAGTTCATCATTGGGATATTTTCCCAATTCCTTGTATTTTTCCACGAAATCCAGCATCGCCTTGCGAATGGCGGCGGAACTCCTCAACCGCGGGATCACCGCCTGGGGACGCAGCCGGACCAACTGCACGTAAAACCGGATAACCTGCGCCGCGATCCGCCGGCCGACCGGATCGTCGCTGGCGGCCTGAACGGCGTGCACGAACGCTTCGTCGGGCAAAGAATCGGCATCCGCCAAGCCCTTCTCGCGCAGGGCATCGAGAGCCAGTTCGCGGATATTGACCCTTTCCATCGGATCGGAAACGATGGAAGCCAGAAAAAGGGTGATTGGATCTCCCCAAGAAATTTTCTCATCCACGGTCTCGCGCAGAGCCCACAGCACGCTCCACCGGGTGAATTTGGATTTCGAGGGGTTGTATTCCTTTAGAAATTCCAGCAGGACCGGCAGGGACTCCTCCGTGTGGCCGCGCCGCGCCAATCCCGCCGCGGCGTAAAGCCGCGCCTGCCCGGAAGATTCCTTAAAAATCTTCTGCAGCGCGTCGGTGGATTCCGGGGATTCAATTTTCCACAAAGCCTGAAGCGCGTGCTGCCGCAAACGCTCGTCTTGGGCGGCGCCGGCCTGCGTCAAAGCGGGGACGGCCGCCGCGGTCCGGAACTCGCCCAAAGCGAAGACCGCGGCGGCGCGGTTAAGCCAGGGCTCGTTCTGGTCGAGAACCGTTTCAATAAATGCGGGCAGAACCTTCTTGACCTCCGCCTCAAAAGCCGCCCTCCAAACCTTTTCCAGCTCCCTGGCTCTTTCCGGCGTCAACTCCAGAACGCCGGTCTTGGCCAAAAGCCAGCCATACTCCTCGTTATCGAGAACGGGCCTGCCGAATGCTCCTTTTGAAAAGCTCATGATTTTCGGCGCGGCATCGAGAATAATGGCTTTGAGCGGCGGCGGCGTCTTCTCCCAGGAAGGGTGAGAGCGGACTTGCTCCAAAACCTTTTCCACGGCTTTTGCCCGCGCGCCGTCGAAAGGCGCATTGGAAAGCGCCTCCATATCACGGTAGCGGCGTATCGCCTGATAGCCTTTAGGCTCGCTGAAGATTTTCGTGGCCAATTGCGCCGCATGATAGGCGTGCGCCTGGCCGGCGCCCATCCCCTGATGCGGAAGCCCCATACTTATGGCCGTCGCCATCAAAATGTATTTTATCGACTGGTGAGCGTTTTCAGAGAAGAACTTCCTGGCCTCACCATAATCTTTGCCGCGAGCCCAAAGCAGCGTATAAATGACGGTCTGATAAATGGCGCCGCCTATCCCGGCGATCATCGGAGAAGCCATAGATGTTCCGGACATCCAAACGTAGCGCGCCCCCTTGACCACGACGTCGCACAAGTCTTTCACGCGGCTTGATCCGCCGGCGGCCAAAACCCCCTCAAATTCTCCTTTCAAGTAGAAGAAGCACTCCTTGAGCCACGATCGCACGCCTCGAATAGTGCCGCCGACCGCGGTGATGTCCGGTTTGGAGACGTATTTACCCCGGACCGGGTCCCATACGTCTCCCTGGCTGCTGAAACCCGACAACTCTCCGAGATGGTCTTTTTCTCCCTTGGTCAGGCTCGCGACCGCCATGACGGCCGGGTTGGCGGCCGGAGAACCGACGGTCTGTCTTTGGGGACCGCTGTTTCCGGCGGCGACGGATACGAAAACGCCGGCTTTTTCAATCACCCTGCCCAAAAATTTGGCGAGTTCCGAACCAGGATGTCCCTCGCTGCCCAGGCTCAAATTGACGACCTGCAGCCCCTTCTGGAGCAGGGCCACCACGCCGCTTTGAATGACGCTCATTCTCGCGCCGCTTTCGTCATCGGCGAAGACCTTGGCCATGGTGGCTTTTGCGCGGGGCAAAAATCCCTGAATCCATCGCTTTCGGAACAGGCTCACCGCCTTGCCGCCGATGATGGATATCACATGCGACCCATGCAGCTGCGGATCATCGGACTTCTGGTTGACCAGGTTTACCTCTTCGACGTGCGAAATCATGGGGTGCGACGGATTGCGGCCGGTATCCACCGCGCCGGCGCTAATTTGCGTCCGGGAAAGGCGCGGCAGGACGTAGACTAAGGACGCGAAGAACTGCCGCAGGCGCCGGAGCAAGGACAAAGGCTTGCCGTCCGGGCCGCGCATTTGCGAAACGATTTTCCAGCCCGCTTTGAGAGCCGCCGCGTATGAAATCTCCCCCCCGTCGATCCCTGTTTCCCGGAGCGGGTTGAAATGGTGCAGTTGCGGACTGATGTGCATGAGCGAGCTTACGCGGTACTGGAACAAGGTGGAAGGAATTCCTCTCTCCCGGAACCGGTCCTGCATTTGAGCCGCGACAACCTCCGGAACGCTCAAAAAAGCGTGGTTGCCGTATTTTTCCTCAATCACCGTGATGATCTCAGCCCCTTTGTCGAGGAGCTCTTCCAAAAAGGGCGAGCGGCCGGAAGCCGTGTCCGGAACCACGGTTCCACCCTCGATGCCGGCCCGGATCAACTCGCTTTTTGCCTCGACCGCCTCCTCCTCGTTGAAACGCGGCCAAAGAATCGATTTCTGGATCGGCGCCGGCAGCTTTATTTTTATTTCCACGTGAGGTTCCTGTTTTTGAAGGAGCAAAAAGGGAGCCTCCACGCCCGCCCGGACGGCCTGAATTTTGAATAGACCCGCTTGCGGGCTGCGCCAGGACTCAAAAAGCCGAGTTAAAAACTGCACGTCCGTTCCTTCCGGCAAATCGATGGCCGCGATTCCCCCCAGCTTCAAGCTGCCGTAGAGGGCATCCAGCCATTCAAACGCCATCTCCCCTGTGAGCCGGTATCTCGCCTCCGCCGCCTGCCATATTTGGGTGATTTGCGCGCGCTCCAGACGCTCCATGTCAAGCGGGTTTTTGGAGTCCACCGTCTCTGCTGGAATGTCGGGAACGCCTCTCAACTGCGCCAGGCGCCGGGCGGCCTTGCCTTGGAAATAGCGCTCCACCTCCACAATGGCGGAGGCGGCCTGGGATTTAATCTCCGGGGACATCAGGTTTTCGAGAATCCGGACGGAGTTTTTTATCCGCAGCATCCTGAAACGGCGGCGGTTTTCCTTCGATTTCAGGGCGGATAGGATGTCCCCCGCAGGCAAAACGGAAGATTCAAACCGCGCCTGGTGGCCCGAAAGGAAGTCGATGCCCGTTTGCTCTTCGCTCATCTTGGCCGCCGGGCTGAGGTTGTCCGGCGCCGCATCTTGCCCCTGCGCGTCTTCCATATAATATAGGCCCACGCGGTACGGAAAATTGGAGGCCAGAGTCGCCGACCATCGATCCAGAGCCGTTTCCAACGCATTGGAGAAAGCCTGAGGCGCCACCGGCGTGGGCTTGCGCCACAGATTCGAGGCCCACCGGTATAGATACGCCTCCACCGGCCAGAAGGCTTCCCACAAGGCGTCCATCGCATCCCGGAGACTTCCGCGCGGCTCGGGCATTCCCCGGTTGAGATGGTTCAAGTAGACCGTGCCGAATTCGAGCGCGCGCCTTAACTCGCCCGGAGACAAAGTGACGATCGGATCAATGAAAAATTTCCTCTGCTCCCGGTCGTAATAAAAAGGCTTCCAAAACCGGCGGTATTCATCCGGAATAAGCTGCAGCGGCCCGGAAAGCTCTTGCCCGGCGACGACGCCGTCATTTTCCGTTCCCAGCCATGTAGGGTCGATGACGCCCTCAGCGGCCAAACGACGGATGTTCTCCCGCGCTTGATACGGCAGAAGCTCGCCCCTTTTTTTCCAGCGGTAAATTTTCAGGCCCAATTTCCAGGCCAAAACGGTCCCGAAGCCCAACAGGCCGGCCTCAACGGCGATTTGAGGCATCGCGAAAGCCCCCGTCGCCCCGAATGCGGCCGAAGGCGAAGCCATAGCTCGCGCGGCGCTCACGGCTACCAGGCCGGCGGCCAGCATCGCCGATTTAAGAGGCGAAGGAATGCGGCTTGGAGCGCTTTCCGGCTTGGCCGGCGGGGCGGGAGAAGGAGCGATCTCAAAATCCAGATTGGAAGGCGCGGAGGGCCTGAAATGCGGCCGGATTCCGGCGGAGGTCGCATCCGGAGCCATGACGGCGGCGCCTTTCAAATCGGTCGATGGCGAAATTCCATCAAAAGCGGCGGCTTCTATCCAGTAATCTTCGGAGGAAAGGTCGCCCTCAATTCGACCGCCTTTCCCGGCGGAGAAATTTTCCGGGACGGATACGGCGCCGCCCGCGGACGGTTTCGCCAAAAATCCGTGGACTCCGGGCAAAACGGAGAAAATTTCCTTCACCCGGCGCCAAACGGCCGGGCGCTCCGCCGGCTTCATGCGCGTCTGAAAATTCTTGACGTCCGCAAGTCCAGACACCCGCGCCGGCGAGTTTCTGCGAAGACCGGCCCTGGGCGCGGCGGGCGATGTCCGCATCCGGACGCCGCGCTGAGACCGGGCGCGGACCGCGGCCATAGCCTCATAGCAGCCCGGGCCCGGCGCCGCCACGATCAGAGCCGAAGCCAGCAGCGCGGCGGTTATTTTCTTTAAAAATCTCATGTCGGCCATACTGGCTGCCCTCTCAACGCCGACTGCTTCTCTCATCGACCGTCCGGACGGCTACTGAATGACGAACAAGCCGGAAGGCTCGGCTTCCGGCGCCTGTTGCGCTATTTTCAATTTCTTGGCGCCGCCCTGGCGGCCCAGATTCAGGGGCATCGCGAGACCAAAATGAAAGGCCGAGTTTTTGCCCGCCCAACGGCCCGAAGCTACGGTCTCGCCGGTCACATACAAATTCCAAGCCCCCCACTGGTAACCCGCGCCGAGCACGGCGCGCACTTGGCCGGCGTTGACGGCGGCGGTGTGCTCTCCGATGGTCGGAAAAAGCAGCTCGCTTTGAAATTCGTTGGTGATGCGCGCCCGCACCGTCGCTTGACTATAGCTGTACCCCACGCCGCCGAAAGGCATCCAAGCCCCGAAGGAATCGCTTAACAAGGCGTTGACGCCGAGGCTTTTGATCTTCCACGCCAGCTCTCCGCTGTTGACGCTGTCGAGGTCGAAGCCTTCTTGGATTTCGTCGCTGGATTTGCTGTTGAATACAAGCGCTCCAGCCATGTAATTGGCTGATCCCGTGACGCTGCAAAGCGGAAATCTGCCGCCAAAAAAATGCCTGCGCGCTTCAAAACCGAGCGCGGCCGTATGCAGCTTGGCCTCCGTGTCGGGACTGGGTTTTTGCTTGGGGGTGGAAAGAAAACTGAGCTTGACGGCGGCGTCGAAACGCGATGGAAGGCCCACTCGCATTTGAGCGTTTAAATCCGGGAAAGGCAGGCTGGATTGAAAGCCGCCCTTGATGTCTTTTTCCCTCAAGGTTTGCAGCCGGAATTCGGGAAACTGGCCGGTATCCAGAGGCACGTTGCCGAGCCCCAGATTAAAAGCCGCCATCAACTGCAGCGGACGCAATTCGACGGGAGGCGCCAAAACGGAGGCTGAATTGAACGCCAACCCGGAAACCGCCTCCTCGCTGAACCACTTGGAAATGCGGGCGAATTCGCTTTCAAGGGTGACTCCCTGGGCGCAGGAAAGAGACGTCCGCAAAAGCGAAAAAGCGAGGAGCGCCAAAAACGATGTCCACCGTTTCTTTGCCGGTCCCGCCGTTAAAGTACCTATCTGCATAAATTCGCCGATATACGGAGAGGCTTCAATCCTGCGACGCAAAACATCCACAAAATCCAACGCAATTTCCTCGTAAAATTCCCTTCAAATCAAGGTTTTTTCCGCGAACCGAACCGTGCGAATGCCGCAGCCGGCTTTCCGAACGCCTGGACCGCATTGGCTGTCCCGAACCGCCCATAAATAGATTTTTCTCGCCGGCTGAAAGGTCACGCAAACCTGCTTTCTTTTCTGAACCACTTTGACTTTTCCTAGCATCACCGTTCCTCCAATTCTCTTGCAGTAATAATCTTATCTTATGGGTATTGTAGCCCCCGGAGCACATGGGGGCATGAGGCCAAAGGCCCACGATGCGCTCAATAAAAGACCTATAACGCCCTGGGCCCTAAGGCCTAGGAACGTTAGAGGTAAAGAAGTGGTAAAGTGGTAGAGTGGTACGGTGAAGGGTAAGGGTAAGCGGCAGCTTGAAAGGTAGCGGAAAGGATTTGTATACTGGCATTATGGCGGTTTATCTGGCGGTCTGCGCGGGCCTGAGCACTCTGTGCCTGCTGATCGCGACGGTTTTTTTGGTCGTCACGCTCGTTGAGCTGCGGAAAGCGTCGGCGGCGCTGCAGGAATTTGTGGAGCGGCTGGAAGACAAGCTTGACGTTCTGCATGCGGCCGTGGACGCTCTCAAGGGCCTCCCGAACGAATTGCGGGAGGCGGCGTCCAGAGGCGGCCAGATGGCCGCGGGCATCCTGCATGGGATACGAGACGCTTTCTTCAAGCCGGCCTCCGGCAGAGACGACGCTTGAACCGGCCGGATTTAATCCCCGACCTTGACAAATACCGTCTCAGGTGTTATAAGATTTAAAGCGCGCCCGTGCATGCCATAAATATGTCCTCCCGTGGAAAATCAAAATTCCTTAAGTTTCTGAGGCGCCGCCTCACGATTCTGCTTGTCCCCCACGCGGACATCCCTCTCTGGCGCTTTCATTTCTCCTTTTCCTTCTTAATCTCGATGTTCCTCCTATGGACAAGCCTGACGCTGTGGGCGGGTTTCGTCGTCAGCCGCAACGTCGACTACTGGATCACCAAGGCGGATAATCTGGTGATGCGGGTCAAGGTGGCCTATTTCGCCGACCGCGTGCAAAAGGCGGAGGAAGTGTTGAAAATGGCGCAAAGCACCGACATAAGAATGCGGCAATTGCTGGCGATGCGGACTCAGCGCGCCATCATCGAGAGCTCCGCGGAGGCCATCGGAGGCCCCAACTCCAAGGACCACTTCCACCTCACGAACCTGCTCAGCGCGCGCGCCAAGGACCTTCGGCAAACCGTCATGGACCGCCAAACGTCCAGCATTCTCAAGCAATCCCGCGAACGGCTGGCGAGCTTTCAAGAGGTCGCCTGGCACATCGCCAACCAAAGAAACCTCTTCAGGGCCACGCCGAACATGTGGCCTACGGAAGGCAGCCTCACTTCGCTTTTCGGCTACCGCCTTTCCCCGTTCCAGAATCACGAGCGCCTCGATATCTTCCACCAGGGCATCGACATCGCCAACAACGCGGACACGGTCGTCTACGCGACGGCCGACGGGGTGGTGCGTCACTGCGGCTGGGAAGGCGGCTACGGGCGCATGATTTTGCTCGACCACGGGTTCGGCTACTCCACCTTATACGCGCATACGTCCCAAATTCTGGTCAAAGAGGGCGATTTCGCAAAGCGAGGCCAAGTCATCGCTTATATGGGCACGACCGGGCGCTCCACCGGCGACCACCTTCACTACGAGGTTTGGCGGGACGGCAAACCGGTCAACCCCTTGAAATATCTTAAGGTGCATCCGGATAAGGAGCCCGAGGGCTCCAGCCTCATCGCTTTTTCCAACCGAGAGAAATGATCCGCACCGACCGGCTTGGCCGCCATGTTCAATAGAAAAGATTCTTCGGCGCTGTCCGACAAGATCGCGACCTTGATCGGATCGGAAACCTATTTTCAGGGCACCTTATCCGCGAAGGGCTCGCTTCGCGTCGACGGCCGGGTTGAGGGCAATCTGCAGGACTGCCAGGTGGTCGTGGTCGGGAAAAGCGGCACGGTCACCGGCGACATCGCCGCCCAGGAAGTCATCATCGGCGGCCAGGTGCTGGGAAACATCACGGCGACCAAACAACTGGAAATCCTATGCGGAGGCAAAGTGCAGGGAGACATCCGCACGGCCCGGCTCACCATCGAGGAAGGCTCCCTATTCAACGGCTCCTGCGCCATGAACGCGCACGACAACTCCAAGACTCCCGACGCTCCGGTCAAGCCGGAGCCGGAAGAAGAAAGCAACGGCGAATGATGCGGCCGCGAAGAATCCCCCCTCCCGGAGGCGCAGCATGATCTCTTTTCTTGGCCGCCACCGAAAGACCATATTTCTTGTCACCATTTTCGGTTTTCTCATCGGGACTTTCGTCGGGCTGGGAGCCTATTTGTTTACGGACATGGACGCCACCAGGGCGGTGGCGGAGGTCGGCAAGACCAAAATCCCCTATACGCGATTCCTGTCGCAATCCAACCAAGTTCTGGACCGGATGCGCAACCAAGGGACCGACGTCACCGACGACTTGAGGCGCCAAATCAAGGACGACGTCCTCAAGGAAATGATCGTCGAGGAGCTCCTGTACGCCGAGGCGGTCAAGCTCGGCATCCAGACGACGGACCTGGAACTGGCCTACGACGTTCACAACACTCCGGCGTTTCAAACCAACAACAATTTCGACCAAGCGGCCTACGTCAACGCGCTTTATTATCTTTTCCGCATGGGCCCCAAGGAGTACGAGGAGTTGAGGCGGCGCTCGCTGACCGCCCTCAAATACCGGCGCTTCATTTACGAAAGCGCCAAAATCCATCCGTCGGAACTCGACGGACGCCTCAAGACCGCCATGGAAGACCACCAAAAGAAGAATAAGGGCTCTTCCAAGGGTTTCGAGGCGGAAAAAGAAAAAGAAAAAATCGCCGGCATGCTGAAGCAGGAGCGCTCCATCCATCTTCTTAACTATCGTCTCCGGCAAATGAGCTCCCAAATTCCCATAAAAAGCTTCCTGGAGGAAAGGGAGAAGGGTCTATGACGCCGGCATCCAAGAGACCGGTGGTCGTCACGGGCTCCGTCGCTCTGGACACGGTGAAAACGGCCAAAGGCCGCTGCAAGGACGTCTTGGGCGGATCCGCGGTCTATTTTTCCATGGCGTGCCGTTTTTTTCACCCCGTGCAGCTCATCGGAGCGGTCGGCGGGGACTTTCCGGCCGCGATGAAAAAGCTCCTGACCGGTTGCGATATCGACTTGACCGGGCTGGAAGAGCTGCCGGGCAAAACTTTCCGCTGGTCGGGCGAGTTCGGCCCCGACCTGCAAAACCCGCAGACTCTGTCGACGGCTCTCAATGTCATCGAGCATTTCCGCCCCAAACTTAAGCCGGCGCACAAAAATCCCTCGGTGGCTTTTCTGGCCAACATCGACCCCGAACTCCAGTGGGAGGTTCTCAGCCAGCTTGAAAAAGCCGATTTGGTCGCCTGCGACACCATGAACTTTTGGATCGATCAGAAAAAGCCCGCCATCAAAGAACTCCTGGCGCACATCGATATTTTTTTCTTGAACGATTCCGAGGCAAAACAGCTCACTGGAAAAGCCAATTTGCTTGAGGCCGCGCGAACCGTCAAGGCATGGGGCCCGCGCATCGTGGCGATAAAAAAGGGAGAGCACGGATCGCTCATACTGGCCCAGGACAATTTTTACGCCTACCCGGCCTATCCTACGGAAAGCGTCGTCGATCCCACGGGCGCCGGAGACTCCTTCGCGGGCGGATTCCTAGGTTACTTGGCCTCCCATGGCTGCGATATCGAGGATCCGGTCCTGCTCAAGAGGGCGCTGCTCCATGGCTCGGTGATGGCCTCCTTCACCGTCGAGTCCTTCAGCACGGAAAGGCTGGAGTCTCTCAAGCCCGCCGAAATCCACAAGCGCTACCACCAATATCTGGAGATGCTGGCCGTCGAGTTGATTCCGGCGTTCGCCAGGTGAGTCCGCATGGCTGAGCCCGCCATCAAGACATCCGGCCTGCGCAAGAGTTTCGGCGGGCTCCACGCAGTCAAGGATCTGAACCTCGAGATTCCTTCCGGCGAAATTTTCGGCTTCCTCGGCCCCAACGGAGCCGGAAAGACGACCACCGTCAAGCTTCTCACCGGCCTGATGGCGCCCACGCGCGGCAAGGCCTGGATTCACGGCCGCGACATCTCGGAAAATCCGATTGCCGTCAAAAAAACCATCGCCCTTGTTCCCGACGAGCCGTTTGTTTATCCGAAGCTGACCGGAATCGAGTTCATGCGACTGGTCGGCGGCCTTTATGAAGTCCCTTTGGAAACGCAAAAATCGAAGATCCCCGAGCTGCTGGAGATGTTCGACCTGAAGGACCGCGCCATGGAAATTCTAGAGTCCTACTCTCACGGGATGCGGCAGAAACTGGTGTTCGCCAGCGTCCTGCTGCATGAGCCCCGCGTCCTTTTCCTGGATGAGCCCATGGTCGGCCTGGATCCCAAGAGCGCGAAAATGGTCAAGGAAATTTTCAGAAGGCTCGCGGAAAACGGCGTGACCTTGTTCATGTGCACGCACATCATGGAAATCGCGGAGCAGCTATGCCACCGCGTCGGCATCATGATCGACGGCGAGCTTATCGCGGTGGGAACGCTCGACGAGATAAAGAAACAGTCTCGCCGGGAGGGCTTCAACCTTGAAGAGGCGTTTTTAACGTTGACGGGAAACTTGGAAGTTACAGACCGCTCAAAGCGCTTGGATTAGTGATTAATAATTTCTCGCCGTCTGCCGAAAGGCTCAGTCCCACCCGCTGATTTTCATAGAAAGTAAAATAGGCGATATTCGGCGAAAGCTGCTCGAAGGGAACGTGGTAGAATTCGGCGTCACTTTCCCCGGTTTGGATGACGAAGGCCAGCGATTTGGTTTTATGGCCCAATCGCGGGGGCGAGAGCGAATCGTCCATATCGACGTAAAAGAAAAACCGGTAGGAGCGGCTCGCCAGGGCGAATTCCTGTCCGGTGCCGTAAATGGCCTTGAGCAGGTCGCGGGCGGAAATCTTGTAGCTGTCCTCTCCTCCGGCCCCGCTTTTTCGCTCGAACACCACCTTGCTGGCAAGCTTGTCGAAAATATTCGGCTTCAACGAAATCTTGTAGTCGGCGCCGCCGACGCGAACCTGCTTGGGCTCGTCGTAAATGCCTCTCAAATCGAAGAAGTCCGGCTCCTGGCCGAGCCGGCTTTCGGGCAAAACGGCGAGATAGGCTTTCTTTTCCCGCGAAGGATGGACGCTTAAAAAGGTCGGCACGCCTCCCAGGTTCGGTTTGACCGCCGTCACCCATTGGGCGTTGAGCTTCTCGCTCAAGCCGAAAGCGTAGTCGGGCTCGGCGCCTTGGGACCTCACATCTTCCTCGACCGAAAACGGCGCGTAGAAGGCGTCGAACATGTTCTTTAACTGCTGGGCGACATAGGCCCGGATTTCCTGCGCCGAGTAATATTTCGCGGCTTGCGCAAAAAAACGCCGGTTTGGATCTTCGGCCGAAAGGGCCTGAAGCTTGATCTGTCCAAGCGAGGGCCGCTCCACCTGAGGAATGACCACCTCAACCGCGGCTCCGGCCAAGTCGAAACGGAGCACTTTTGCGGTTTCTTTCTGACCGGCAAAGCCCCTGGAGGCCGTCAAAAGAGCCGATGCGGCGAGCAACGCGGCAAGTAATTTTTTAGTCATTTGAACCTCTCAGTAGATGCCCCGAACCGCCGGGCGATTATCCGTTTTCCAAAACCAAGTCGGAGACGGAAGCCTGAGCCGGCGCAGCCGCCTCCGCTGCCTGCCCGGATGGGGCCGGAACGCGGGTTTCTTTTTCGCGGCCCTTGATCTCGATGGAAATGAGCTGGGAAACGCCCTGCTCCTCCATCGTCACCCCGTAAATGGCGTCGGCTCCTTCCAGCGTGCGCTTATTGTGGCTGACGATCAAAAATTGCGAGGCCTGCGCCGTCTCGGTCAACAACCGCAGAAAGCGCCGGATATTCGGCTCATCGAGAGGAGCATCAACCTCGTCCATCATGCAAAAAGGCGCCGGCTTCACCTCGAAAAACGCGAACAGGAGCGCGACCGCCGTCATCGCCTTTTCGCCTCCCGAAAGCAAGGAGATGCTTTGCAGCTTTTTTCCCGGAGGCTGCGCCACGATCTCAATGCCGCTTTCAAGGATATTGTCCGGATCGGTCAACAGCAGGTCGGCCTCCCCGCCTTGAAACAGCGTGCCGTAAATGCTCCTGAAGTGCTCCCGAACCTGGCTGAAGGTCTCGCGGAAATTTTCCCGCGTCGTGGTATTGATCTTGCTGATGGCCTCTTTGAGCTCGGTTTTGGCCGTGTTGAGGTCCCGAAGCTGCGTCTCGGTGAAATCAAATCGCCCTTTTAGGGCATCGTATTCCTCGGGAGCGGCCATGTTGATGGCCCCCATGTTTTCAATGCGCCGGCGCAGGCTCACGATCGAATCTGTCGACACTTTTCTTTCCGACCGCTTGTAGAAATCATCGGCGTGGGCGAGGGCGTCCTCCAGGGTCATCTGCCAGTTGTCCCACAACTGGTTGAGAGCCGCGTCCCGTTTGGATTTTAGCTGGCCCAACTGGAGCTTGTGGCGGTGAATTTCCTCCTGAATTTCCTGAAGCTGCGCCTGCTTCGCGCGCAGCGCCTCTTCCTTGAGCCTCGACTGCTCCTGGGAGTCCTCGAGCATCCGGGTGAGCGCCTTCCCTTCTTCCTGCTTGGCCTCAAACAAGCGATGGAGCTCGTCGAGCGCCTGCCTCAACCCGCCCTGAAGCGCCGCCAGTTCCTCCAACCGGGCGTCATTGGCCCGCGCTTCCTCAAATCGGCTCTTTTGAACGGCCTCCAAATCCGCGCTTTCCTTCTCCGAGCGCTCCAACTGTCCCTGCAGCAAACGGACATTGGAGGCCAAATGCTCGCGCGCGGCCTTAAATTGCGCCGAACGGATCTGCTGCTGTCCCAGGCTCGCGCGGACCCCATCCAACGCCTCCCGCAGCGTGGCGGTGTCCTTGAGGGCTTGCGCTTCGGCGGCGGCGAGCTTCCCCAACTCCCGTCCAAGCTCTTTGATTTCCGCCAAGACTCGCCCGCACTGGGCCAAAATGTCGACGGCGTCCCGCTCCAATAGGTCCCGGTCCTGCCTGGAAATTTCCAGGGCGTTGAGGTCCCGCGCAAGCTGCTCGGCAAAGGCCTCGCGCCGCGCCTTCTTTTCCTGGAGCTGATTTTGGACGGATTGAAACTGTTCCTGCGCTTGAGTTAAGCCGCGGCGCATGTCGGAAGTCTGCCCTTGAAGCGCCGCCACCTGGTTTTGCAGCTCCTGCTCGCGCTCCCGCAGGCCTTTGGTCAAAGCGAATCCCCACGCATTGGCGGTCGACGGATTCTCGCCGCCGCATAGCCAATAGGAACCATGGGTCACCGCGCCGGAGGCGTAGGTTTCTTTGAGCAGGAAGTCGATGAGCGCGCGCAGGGCCGGCGGCGCCTGGATTTTCTCCGCGAGCCGCTGGAGACTTTGCGCCTTGGCAAACCCCATCAATTGCCATCCCGCATCCGGCAGCGCCGACAACAGCAGGAATCTCGCCCGGCCGCGGGAAGTTCCTTTCAAAAATTCGATGGCCGACTCAGCGGCAGGCTGCCCCTCGCAAACGAGGGCCTCAAGGCGCTCGCCCAGAGCTTCCTGGATCGCGGTCCGGTACGAGGGCTCGACCTCGATTAAATCCCGCAGCCGTCCCAGAACGCCCGGCATCTGGGCATCCAGAACCGCCTGGGCGCCGCGGACGTACGGGTCCTGCTCCGAGTGCTTTTGGGCGGCCTCAATCCTGGCTGAAACGGAGATGGCCTCCGTTTGCAGCGCCTTCAACTCCCCTTCCTTGCTCTCCAACGCCTGCGCCTGCTCGCGGCAGAGCTGTTCGATCGCCGCCAGACGGCCGAGCGTTTGTTTTTCCTCCGCCTTCAAATCGTCGAGGAGGCCCGCATGCCGTTCTGCCTCCTGCGCTTGGGAATCGAATATTCCCTGCTTCCTGTCGTACTCTTTGACGCCCATTTTAAAGTGGTAATCCAGCCGCCCGAAATCCGATTGTTTTTGCGAAAGCCGGCGGGAAGCTTCCAAGCGCCGCTGCGAAACTTCGGTCTCGCGAAGCTCCTGGGCCTGATGCCGCGCGCTCAGGTCATTGAGCGCGGCGTCCAGGTTGGCCTGTTCCCTTTCGCAGCCGTCGAGCGAAGCGTCAAGCTCCGCCAGAGCGGTTTGGGACTTGCCGAGATCCTCGGCTGATTTCTTGATCTCCGGCAGAATCTGGCTCTTTCGCCGGCTGCCCTCTTCCAGTTCATTTTTCAATATGTTTTGACGGCCGGCCAAATACCGGCTTTCATCCATCCCGGACTTCATGCGCTCTTCGGAACGGGCGATATCGGACCGGATCCGGCCCAACTCCTCGTTGGAACGGATGACCGCATTCTCCTGCTCCACCCGGCGCAGGCTCAATGCCGCCAAATCGGCGTCCATAATGGAATTCTCGTTATGAGCGGCCTCCAAACGCTCTTGGACCGGGGCCAGCGACCGCTCTTCCTCTTTAAGCTTCGCATTGAGCTCGCCCGTCTCCTTGACGATGAGGGCGACTTCCATCACTTTCAAATCTTCTTGGAACCTTTTATAAAGCTTGGCCTTCCGGGCGTCCGAGTCGAGCTTCTTGATCTGCTCGGATATCAGGCTCAACGAATCCTGGACGCGGTTGGCGTCGATCTCCACCTTTTCCAGCTTGGAAAGAGCCTCTTGGCGCTTGGCGATGTACTTGGCCACGCCGGCGGCCTCCTCGAAAATGGCGCGGCGATCTTGGGGCTTAGAGGACAGCACGAATTCCACCTTGCCCTGATCCATCACGGAATAGCCCTGCTCGCCGATGCCGGTGTCCAGAAACAACTCCCGGACGTCCTTGAGCCGGCACTGCGTCTTGTTGATAAAGTACTCGTTTTCCCCCGAGCGGTAAATGCGCCGGCTGACGCTGATTTCCGCTTCGCGCAGGGGCAAGGAACCGCCGGCGTTGTCCAGGGTGAGCGTCACCTCCGCCATGCTCAGGGGTTTGCGCCGCGAGGTGCCGGCAAAAATGACGTCCGTCATGGCGGCGGACCGCAGGGATTTCCAGGAGCTTTCCCCCACGCACCAACGGATGCACTCAATGATGTTGCTTTTTCCGCAGCCGTTTGGGCCGGCCACGCCCGTGATGCCGGGCCTGAGCTCCACCTTGGTCTTGTCAGCGAAGGATTTAAAGCCGACGATCTCAATTGATTTCAAATACATGATTTTCCTCTATTGACTCCTGGATCCTTCGATCGGGGTTTTCCTTGGCAAAGCAGGACGGGATGCGCATGAAAATCGATAAATCGTGCCGGCCGGCGACTGTTGGCTCCATTGCGCGCTTCGGGTTTGCGAATAATCCGTTCATTTTATCAGATTCCGGCGTCACGGTCAAATTTTCCAGCCTAAAAGAGCCTAAAAGGCCCAGCCGTGGCATGGGCCTTTGGTGACGCCGCCTGAAGACTCCGGGCTATTTTGCATACGCAAAAATTTTGCTAGAGTTTTACATCTCCGTGGAGGGACCCTCAAGATGCTCAAACGTCTATTCCTTTTGTTGCTCTGCGCCGCCGCCGGAACGGCTCTGATCGCTCCGCGGCTCTTAAAATCCAAGCGGCTTCCCGATGGATTTTCTAAAAAAATAGAATCGGCTTTGCCGGCGAACGTCCGGGAGGCGCTGCCGGTCATCCAGGAAACCCTCTCAGCCGTCACTCCCGAAGGCCGGGAAGAGCTGCAAAAGAAAATCTACCGCCGGCAAAACGAAATGAAGGGAGAATTCGAGCAGGTCGGAATTGAACTTGCCGAAGAAAAGCCGCTTTCCGAATTTCAAGACTCCGCTGAGGAAAAGGAGCTCTACAAAGAAATCCGCGGCGATATGAAAACGAAAAAAAATCCATTTCTTGAAAAATTGCTCGAGCCCAAAAAGGGCTCCATGGAGGCGCCGGGACCCAAGGCCATCATGGCCAACCTCAAGACGCAGATTCTGCCCCAATATGGAAAGTGGCAGCCCAAGGTCAAATTATGGATGTGGCTGATCGCTGGCGTGTTTATGGTCATGGTATTTTTCACGCTTCTGCTGCCGGCGCGGGATTGGATGTCGCTGCCGGCGGGCGTCGGCTACGGCCTGGCCAAGCTCTGGCTTTGGATGATTTCCATGACCTCCGTCAGCTATTTCCTGGCATTGCGGGACAATCCATGGACGGCCATTCCTGCGGAGTTGATTTTTGCGCCGGCCCTGATCCTGCTGCTGAGCGCGCTGCTGCTTCGATCAGCCGACAAGAACGTCTCCTTCGCTAAGAAAGCCCTCAGCGGCTTGATGCCCCTCTTCGCCGCCTTTGTTTTGACCGCGGCGCTTCGGAAGTATCTTTAGACACACCCCTATGCCGCCAAAGAGAGTCGGGATATTGACCGGCGGAGGCGACGCTCCGGGCCTAAACGCCGTCATCCGCGCCGGCGTCAAGAGCGCCCTCAAGCTGGGCTGGCAGGTGACCGGCATCCGCCAGGGATTCGCCGGTCTTTTAAAGCCCGGCTTGACTCAAAACCTCGGATCGGAAGACGTCATGAACATTCTGCATTTGGGGGGCACGATTTTAGGCACCTCCAACCGGGACAACCCATTCGCTTATCCGGTCAAGGAAAAAAACCGCTGGACCGTCAAGGACTACTCCGGCGAGGCGCTGCGCAATTTCCGCGCTTTGCGGCTGGACGCGCTGATCGCCATCGGCGGCGACGGCACCATGGCGATCGCGTTCGAGTTGTTCAAACGGGGGCTCCCCGTCGTTGGAGTGCCCAAAACCATCGACAACGACGTGGTCGGCACGGTCATCACTTTCGGATTCGACACCGCCGTTTCCACCGCCACCGAGGCCATCGACCGCCTGCATTCGACGGCCCAAAGCCATCGGCGCGTGATGGTGGTCGAAGTCATGGGCAGAAATTCTGGCTGGATCGCCCTGCACTCGGGAATTTCCGGAGGTGCCGATGCCATTTTGATCCCGGAAATTCCTTTCAAGTTGGACGTCCTCTGCGACGAAGTAGAAAAAAGATATGCCCGGCGCGGACCGCAATACGGGATGATCGTGGCGGCCGAAGGAGCCTTTCCCTTGCGGGGGCATGTTCGCACAATAAAGACAAGGGAGCGGGGGCGTCAGCTTCCCACTTTGGGAGGCATCGCGGATTATCTCGCCAGGCAAATTCACAAAAAAACCAAGCGCGAATGCCGAAGCATCGTCCTGGGTCATCTGCAAAGAGGCGGAATGCCCACCACTTTCGACCGGCTGCTCTCAACGCGCTTTGGAAGCGCGGCCGTGCGCTTGATTCAGGACGGCAAATTCGGGCATATGGTGGCCAACCGCCCGCCGAAAATCACTTCGATTGCGATGTCCCGGGTGATAGGCAGAGTCAAGAGAGTGCCTCTCAATTCCGACATCATCCGCTCGGCCCGGAACCTGGATATATCGTTCGGAGACCGATGAGACGACCCTGCCGACCTTTTTTTGCGCGGTTTTTCGCCTCGGCCGTGGCCGCGCTTTGGCTGGCCGGCTGCGTCCACTTGCCTCCCGCCCCGCCGCCGGAGGCGGTCACCCCCCCGGCCAAACCGGCGGAAGCGCCCTCGGGGCCTTACTTTACCAAGCTGCTTCCGGAGCAATTCCCGGCCTTCAACGATGACTTGCCCAAGGAAACGTTGTCGCGCGCCATCGACCGCAGCCTCGCGTATCTGAAAAGCGCCTCCTTCAGACTGCATCAAATCGGCGGCGCCAGCTACTCCCGGGACTTTTTGATCGAATCCCTGGAGGATTTCAAGCGCCTTTGGAAATCCGCGCCGGATGAAAAATCCTTTTTGGAAAGTCTCCGGCGGAACTTCGACGTCTACCAGTCTACCGGCTCCGACAACGCGGGAAAGGTGGTGTTCAGCTCCTATTATGAGCCGACCCTGCCCGCGCGGGATAAGCCGGACGCAAAATTCAAATTTCCGCTGTATGCCCGGCCTCCCGACATGGTGGATATCCAGCTCAAGGATTTCAATCCCAAATGGGAGGACGAAAAAATCATCGGGCGCGTTTCCGGAAACAAGGTGTCGCCCTATTTCACCCGGGAGGAGATTGATCTGGACAAGGCTCTGGCCGGGAGAAATCTGGAGTTGGCCTGGCTCAGCAGCAATTTCGACCGGCTGAGCCTGCATATCCAGGGCTCGGGACGGCTGGTGTTTGCGGGAGGCGTCGAAAAGAGGGCGCAGTTCGCCGCGACCAATAATTATCCCTACCGCAGCGTCGGCCTGATTCTCATTGAGACCGGGGCCATGAATCGCGACGAGGTCACCCACGAAAGAGTCCGCCAATACTTCGAGGACCATCCGGAGGCCGGAGAGTGGGTCATCGCCAAAAACAAGCGCTACACCTTCTTTGAAATCAAAGACATCGAGCCCGATTCGGAACCCCTGGGCACCATACGGCAGCAGCTCACCCCGGGACGCTCCATCGCCTTCGACCCCCAGGTCGCGCCGTTGGGCATCCTGGCGTTCATGGAAACTCTGATTCCGTCGGCGGCCGAAAACGGAAAGCTTCTGGGCGTCATTCCTGCGGCGCGCTTCGTCGTTTTGCAGGACACGGGAGGCGCGATCAAGGGCCCCGGCCGCGTCGACCTTTTCGCGGGACACGGCCCCCAGGCCCATACGCTGGCGACCAACCTTTGGTATCCGGGCCGGCTGTTCTTGGTGATCAAAAAGCTGCCCGCTCCGGCGCGTTAAACCATGAAAAACAAGCATAGCCGTTATTTCCTGCCCGCCGCCTTGATCCTCTTCGCGGGCTGCCTGCGCGGCCCGGCCGGGGCAAAGCCCGCCGCGCTTCAAGCGGCGGCGCCCGCTCCCATCCCCGCCGGCGAGGTCCTCTCGGGAATCGATGTGCTTGAGGAGGAAAACTTCGCCTCCTTGGCCGGAAGGCGGGTGGGACTCATCACCAACCACACCGGAAAGGACCGGCATGGAATCGGCACGGTCGAGGTATTGGCCAAAGCGCCTGGGGTCACCCTGGCCGCTCTCTTCAGCCCCGAACACGGATTTTTAGGCGATCTGGACCGGGAGGGCATTGATTCCTCGACCATCACCGTGCGGACGAGTTCACAAAGCGCCCTCAGCCTGCCGGTTTACAGCCTTTATGGCCGGACTAAAAGGCCGACCCCAAAAATGCTTCAAGATATCGATATTCTGGTGTTCGATATTCAAGACATCGGCGCCCGGTTCTACACCTATCTGACCACCATGGGCTACGCCATGGAGGAGGCCGCAAAAAACGACGTCGATTTCATGGTCTTGGACCGCCCCAACCCCATCAACGGAATCACCGTCGAAGGCGGCATATTGGAAAACTATATCCGCCACTTTACCGCCTACTACACGGTCCCCACGCGGCACGCGATGACGGCCGGGGAAATCGCCCTCTTTCACAACGAGACCCAAAATATGGGCGCCGAACTGCGAGTGATTCCCATGAAGGGCTGGAAAAGAAGCATGTGGTACGACCAAACCGGGCTGCCCTGGATCGCCACCTCTCCCAATATGCCCGATTTGACCAGCGCGGCTCTTTATCCGGGAATCGGCTGCTTTGAGGCCACCAATCTATCCGTCGGGCGCGGCACCCCCACGCCCTTCGGAATCATCGGCGCGCCATGGCTACGGGGTTATAAAAAAATCGCCGACCGCCTGAACAAGCTCAATTTGCCCGGCGTCCGATTCCGGACAAAAACGTTCACTCCGGTCAAGGAACCGTTCAAAGGCAGGCTTTGCCGCGGCATCGAGATCGAGGTCACCGACCGCGATAAAATCCGGCCATTTTCCGTTTTCACTTACCTCATCTGCGCCATACGGGACACCAACTTCGGAGATTTTGAGGTCCGCTGGGAGGAGATGGCGCGCATGGTGGGCAACGACGTTTTCAAGCTGCTTTATTTGGCCGGCGCCCAACCGGAGGAAATCACGGCTTCCATGAGCCAGTACCATCAAGAATTTCTCGAGACCCGCAAGCCGTATCTTCTATATTGAGGAATGCCGGTCCTTTCGCCTCTCCTGCTCCGCCTCGATAAATCCAACACTGCGGTGAGGCCGCTGCGCCACCCGGCGGATTTAATATGACCGCAATTTATATTCTGACGACAAGCTGGATACTGTGGGTTGTCTTGGCGATCTTCAAAGTTTTCGGCGGGAAGGACTTCTGGAGCCGGCCGCTGTTATCCTGGCGCATTTCGCTTTTTGCCGCTTGCATCCTCATACAGTGCCTCGGATTTCTGCTGATAATGTACGGCCAACTTGCCCCGAATTTTCCAGTCGCGGTTATGGGAGGGATAATGTTTCTATGCGGGGCGGGAATATGGATGACCTGCGACAGGCGGCTGAAAACGCTGGGAGGGAAACCCTCGGCTCGCCCCCATCAGCACATCACAAATTAATCTAGGGCGCGCCCACAATCAATGATTTTGCCAAGAATGCGCCGGCCGCGGGCGCCGGTGGCTTCGGGACAGTGATTCGTTTTGCCTTGCAGGGCTCGATCGGCCATGAGAGCGAAGCAGGCGGCCTCTTTGGCCGTTGAGGAAATACCGAACTCGTCCATGAAGCGGACTCTAAATTTTTTTAT
The DNA here is from genome assembly GCA_016206405.1 of Elusimicrobiota bacterium. GTDB lineage: Bacteria > Elusimicrobiota > Elusimicrobia > O2-12-FULL-59-9 > O2-12-FULL-59-9 > O2-12-FULL-59-9. The sequence continues at coordinate 45,583 of JACQRQ010000261.1, forward strand.
GGGCCCCGAATAAAATGCGTCTCTCAGATGCCGGACAAGAGCCGGATTCCGGGCCCCGCCTCCGCTGATCACTATTTCCCTGACGGGGTGGAGCGGAAAGACGAACCTTTCATAAGCCACAAAAATCGAAAGCGCGGTAAAATAGGTCAGCGTGGCGACCCTGTCCTCCAAACGCCTGCGCTTCAGCGGCCCGGAAAACTTCTCAAAAAAAGGCTCAAGGAAAGCGCTGCGGTCTAGGGATTTGGGAGGCCGCCTGGAGAAAAAAGGCTCCCGCAGCATTCGATTCGCCAACGAAAAATCAACTTTTCCGCGTTCGGCCAAAAGGCCGTTTTTATCGAAGCGCTTGCGCCCTCCGCTCGCCCTTTGAACCTCGGCGTCGATGAGGCAATTGCCGGGACCGGTGTCGAAGCCCAGCGGGGCGGCGCCCCCGCCGACGACCGAAACATTGGCGATTCCCCCGATATTTTGAAGCGCGCGGACGGGACCGCGGGAAAACAAGAATTCATCCAGATACGGAACCAAAGGCGCCCCGCAGCCTCCGGCGGCGATGTCTCCCGGACGAAAATCCGCCACGACGGGAATCCCGGTCGCCTCGGCGATGAGGGCGGCCTCGCCAATTTGTAGCGTGTTGCGGGCCCGATCGCCGGGGCCGTGATAGACGGTCTGTCCATGCGAGCCGATGGCGCGAACGCTTCTCAACGGCACGCGGTTTTGCCGCAGAAAACGGACGGCGGCCCGTCCGAAAAGAGCTCCCAACTCAAAATTTAGACGGGAGAGTTCCGGGACGCACAGCCGTCCGGCGTTGAGAATCGTGGTTTGAAGCCTGCGCGAATAAGGGAAAGTTCGCTCGGCCAGCACGCGAACTTTCCGGCCGGAAATCGAAATGAGCGCGAGGCTGACGCCATCGCCGGAAGTTCCCGACATCAAGCCCACCGCCAGACGGCCGCTCATGCTTCCAGCGCCCGACGCAAACTGCCGTCGGCGGCATCGAGCAGCTTGCGCGCCCGCGCCAGGGAGATATTGCGGCGGGCCATCAGGATGGCCGCCTTCGCGTTCTTGGCCTCTTGAAGCAGCCGCCGCGCTTCCTTCTCCGGCACTCCGCCCAACTGCCGGATCAGCCTCACGGCTCTAAAAACCAGCTTGCGGGAGACCGGTTTTAAATCCACCATGAGATTCCCGTAAACCTTTCCCCGCCGGATCAAGGCCGTCAACGTGAGCATGTTCAAAACCATTTTGGCCGCCGTCGCCGATTTCAGGCGCGTCGCGCCGGACAAAATTTCAGGTCCCACTTTGGGCGCGATCGTCAAATCGCAATCCCTGATCCCGGAATAGGGATGGGAGCTCACCAGCAGGGTCGAGCAGCCGCGCCGTTTGGCGGAGGAAAGCGCCGCGCGAACGTAAGGAGTGGCTCCGCTGGCCGCCACGCCCACGACGACGTCGCCGCGCCTGACTTTGCTTCGGACGGCCTTGGAGGCCGCCGCGGCGTCGTCTTCCGCCCCTTCCCTCGACTTGAAAACCGCGCCGCGCCCTCCCGCCATAATCGCTTGAATCAATAACGCGGATGTGCCGAAAGTCGGGGGCATTTCCGCCGCTTCCAGCACGCCCAGCCGCCCGCTTGTTCCCGCTCCCACGAAAAAAAGGCGTCCGCCGCTTTCCAGAGCGCGGGTGATTATTTCAGAGCCCCGGACGATGCGCGCCTTTTCGCGCCGCACGGCGCGGACCACCCTCAAATCTTCCCGGTTCATCAGGCTGACGATGGCGGCCGGGGAGAGGGCGTCCAAGCGCCCGGACTTGGTATGGGCTTTTTCCGTTGGCAAACGGGCGTAGAACGCGGAGGCTCGCATGGGTGGAGCTAACGGCTTCCCGCCGGAGGCGGGGAGCGCTGCGGCTCAGGGGCGGCGCTGATGGTGGAAACGACAACCATGAAAGATTTTGACGGATTTTGAACCCACCGCATCACTTTCTCAAGATTTTCCCCTTCCAGAAGAGGCGCCCCATGTCCGTCGAGCGCAGCTAAGAAGGAGACCTGGCTTCCCGTGGAGAAAACGCCCAAATTATAAAGCAGCTTGGCGCCGGAGTATGAATATTCGTCGTTTTGGGACGTCAACAAAAGCAGCGGCCTTCTGCCGTATTGCCGGATGTCGTTGACCGTGCGCACCTCGCGGTAATTCAGCGACGGGGACAATAAAATCGCCATGGGAATTTCGGGGCGGCGCGAGGCGGCCTTGAGCATGATATTGGCCCCGATGCTGCCGCCGACCAAGACCGTTGAGCTGGAATTGACGCCTTGGGATGATAAGAAGACCAGCGCGGCCTCCACGTCCGCAGTCATTTGATTCCATTCGTTGTCTTCGCCGCGGCGCTGAAAGCTGCGAAAATCCGCTCTTCCGTGAGGCCCCATCTGGCTTTCGCCGTGCCCGCGAGCGTCGTACGCCAAAATTCCGTAGCCTAAGGCCGCCGCGGTCGAGGCGAAATGCTCCCACTCCCCCTTGCCGGCTCCAACGCCGTGCAGGCAAATGAAAGTCCACAGGCCGGCGTCGCGCCTGGGCGCATACCACGCGCCCAACTTCCACCCATCGGCCGTCCTGAATTCCACTTTTTCCCCAAAAGCGACTTTGGGAATTTGCGGCGGCAAACTGCGCTTGGAAGCCGCCTGCCCCGGCGGGGCGAAAGCTCCCGCGAGCCCGAAGAATGCCGCCGTCAAAGGGACAAAAAATATTCTATAGCGCACGCGATGCTTCGGGTCTCAGGCGGGTGAATTGAGACAAATACGCCTGCCGCTCCTGTTTGAGGTCTTGGACCAAGCGCCGGTAAGTCGGCGCCCGGTAGTAGGACCGGGGCGAATATTTCCGCGCGAAATCGTCGAGCCCGGGCACGCGCGCGGGCGTTTGGTATCCCCATTCGTCATCGGCGTTCCAGGCTCCGGGCTCGGGTTTTCCCTGCCGGGCGATAAAGGCCAGAATCGCCGAGGAAACCGCCTTGGTGATCTTCACGCCCGCCGCCCCCGCGCCGCCGACATCGGCGCCCTTCCCGATGGAACCGGTGTTGAGCAGGTAAACCTCAATGCCTGGATTATCTCGCAGAATCTCCCAGAACCGGTTTCCCTCTTCCTCCTCCAAACCGACGATGAAAGGATTAAAACCCACCTGGCGGATGGACTGTCCGGCTTTGGAAGGATCCCCGGCCGATGTTTCGATGGACTCGCCGAGCATAAAATAGGCCGCCGCCTGATCCCGGCTGAGGCGGGCGACCGGCGGCACCACGGTGTCGCGCCGGGTGATGAAAACCACCTTATCGACCCGCCCCAAATCGATTTGCTCCGAAGTGTTGGGGAGCAGGTTTCTGCGGCAAAGCGCCCGGCCGTTGGTGCCGTTGGCATAATTGAGAAAATCGACCGCGCCGGAGGCTTCATCCACGTACACGTTCTCAAAGACGGAGTTTTCGTCGGTCAGAGCCGCATAGAGGTCCGGCTGCTCCTCCCGGGCCAAGCCCTCCGTTTTCACGTAAAAATTGTCTTCGCTCCCATAGGCGGCGCCGTCTTGGGTCAAAAATACGATGTCGTCTTGCAGCGTCAACACCCCTTCCGGTTTTTTCAGGCCGTGATCGTCCAACGTGAGCGTCGTCTTGCCCGTGCCCGAAAGGCCGAACAAGAGCATGCCCACGTCCCGCAGTTCGGCCCCGGACGCCGCCCGGATCAGCTTGCTCCCGGCATGCAGGCCGAGGCCGCCGCGCCGCTTCATCCCGAACATCGCCAAGCGCAAGAATGACATCTTGGCCTCGCCCACGTAGTCTATGCCCAAGACATAATTGACGCCCCGGTCCGGGCAAAGGAGCACGAGGCGCTCGGGAAGCCCGGACCTCGCCGCCTCCGGGATCAACTCCTTCCACTGCGGCAGGTAAACCGTGAGCACGTCCGGCTCCCGGGAGGCATTCTTCTGCGCCTGCGAAGGCGCGAACAGAGTCTGCGACCAAAGCAGCGCCACGCGGGCATATTCTTGAGGCAACCACAGACGCGCATGGAAGGACGCGGACGGATGCCTCCCGATCACCCGGTCGATCCTGTACCATTCGACTTTCGGCATGGCCTGCGCCACCCAATCGGCGACGCGGCGGGCGAATTCGGGCGCCATCGCGGCCTGATGGCGGCCGGCTTTCGTTTCTCCTTCCAATAAAAATGTGTTTTGGGCGCTGCGGCTGGAGGCCCGGCGGGTGTAGTAGGCAGGCGCTCTGAAAGAAGTGATTCGCTCTTCGAAAGCGGCCCGGCGCCGCAACTCGGCCGGGGAGGGGTTGGAAACGCTCTTGAGGCCCGGAAACGCCTTGGGAAATAAGGTTTTCGCAACCGTCATAGCCCGCCTTTGGCTTTGCGGGGAACGCTCCTTGAGGCGTTGCCGGCCACGGCCGGTTCCAAGTCGACGATCTCCTCCGGAGCGAACCAGAGACCGATCTCTCTTTGCGCCTCGGCGGGATCGCTCGAGGCATGAATCACGTTTTCCATCACGCCCTTGGTGGTGATGCGCCCGTAGGCTCCCCGGAGGCTCTTGGGATCGGCCTGCTCGGGATGGGTCGCCCCGGCGACATCGCGAACTTTCTGAACGGCGTTCTCGCCTCTGTAAACGAAGGCCAAAACGCCGCTGCTCAGCTTGCCGTGAAGCTCGCCCTTGATGTAGCGGATGAGCTCCGGGAAAAAGGGTTTATCCCGAAGATGTTTGTAGTGCTCGTGAGCCAGCGCATCGGACACTTGAACCACCTTGGCCCCGACGATATAAAGCCCCGCCTGAGCCAGGCGGAACACGACGTGGCCCGTCAGATTTCTCTGCAAGGCGTCCGGTTTGATCAAGACTAGGGTATTTTCAATCATGGCCGCGCATCCTTTTGACGAGGTTTGAAACCGCTATTTTATGAAAATAGCCGGCGCGAAACAACGATCCTCACGCTCCTATTTGGCCCCGAATTTTTTCCGCCCGAAACTGGTCGCGCTCTCTGGCGGCGAGCTCCTTCTGGGCGGCCATCTGGATATGGGCCGGCTGGGCGGTCAAAAAAATATCGTTGAGCTGCGGCAGTCCCATCGGCATCGCCCAGCCCAGCGCGATCCCCAGCCGGATGTAGGACAGGTGGTGCATCGCTTCCTCGAAGGTGATGATCCGGCAATGGCTTAAAATTCCAACGGAGCGGTACACCGAATCTTCAAGCTTCACCCGTTCCGGGCCGGAACAGAGCCTCTGCCTTTCCTCCTTTTCCCGCTCCACGAGCCTTTCGACGACGTCCTTGAGGCGGTCGATAAAGGCCTCCTCGGTCCGTCCCAGGCATGTGGCGTTGGAAAGCTGGAAAATATCTCCCAGAACACGGGTTCCCTCTCCGTAGAGCCCCCGCACGATCACCCCCATCCTGGAAAGACTCTCCAATACGCGGTTGACGCTGCTCGACCACCCCAACGCCGGCAGATGCAGAAGGCAGGAGGCGCGAAGCCCGGTTCCCAAATTGGTGGGGCAAGCCGTCAAAAACCCCCAATCCGGGTCGTATGCGAAATTAAGCCGTTGGCCCAATTCATCGTCCAGCCGCCGGAGCGCCTCCCAGGCCGCGCTCAATGACAGGCCGGCCTCCAGGCTTTGCATCCGCAGGTGGTCCTCCTCGTTGATCATGAGGCTAATTTTTTCCTTCTCGCCCACGACCACGCCGCGGTTGGCCGGCTCCGCCGTCAAGTCTTTGGAAATCAAGTGCCTTTCCACCAGCAGGCCGCGGTCCAAATCGTCCAAATCTTCCAGCCGCAAAAATGCGGCTTTCCCAAAAATCCTGTTTTTTCTCGTTCCCTCAAATATCTCGCCGATGACCTGGCTTAAATCCTTCGCGCGGGCCTTGCCCGGAAAGGCGTGGCGCTCCAGATTGCGGGCCAGGCGGACGCGCGAGGAGAGCACTATCGCCGATTCCGGAGCGTCGGCCGAAAGCCAGGCGGCCTTCAATTTCAGCATGTTGTTAAGCTGCATCGCCCTTGCCTCTATTCGGACTGCCCCGCTTGGCGGATTTGATCCCGGAGCGCGACGGCCGTCTCAAAATCCTCTGTGGCGACCGCCAGCTTGAGCTTTTTTTTCAACTCTTCCAGGTTCCGGGCGGAGTTCAACCGGTAGGTCCGTCCCTGATGCCGGGGAAAACCGTGGATGCGCGAGACCAGAGGCGCCAGCAACGGTCTGAAGGAAGCATAGCAATGGTTGCAGCCCAAACGGCCCGTTTCGCGAAATTGGGAGTAGCGCAGGCCGCAGGCCTGGCATGCGGCGCTCTGCTCCTTGAGGCCGCCCGGCTTGACCCCCAAACCGCTCAAGCCGGCCAGGATCTCCGGGATCGAAAGCGAGGAAGGCTCGGAGACCAGAGAGATGCCGCGCTTTTCGGCGCAATCACCGCACAAATGCAGCTCGATGACTTGATTTTGATCGATCGCCTTAAAAAATACGCTGGCCTCCTTTTTCCGGCAATGGGAGCACAGCATCATTTCGCGCAGCCTTCGGTTTCATAAACGGGCACCCCCGTTTTGCGCGTGAGAGCGCGGAAATGGCCGACGAGCTCCTGCGTCCGCGGGCCGGGCTTGCCGGTCCCGATGACGCGCCCGTCGATTTTAACCGCCGGAAGAATCTCCGCCGCCGTGCCGGTCAAAAAAATCTCTTCGGCTTGGTACAAATGAAACAGGGTAAAAAGCTCCTCTTTGACCGGCATCTTCAGATCCTTTTCGATGAGCTCGATGGCGACCCGGCGGGTCACGCCGTCGAGCAAGCCGGCCCAGGCGGGCGGCGTAACCCAAACGCCCCCCTTTAAGTAGAAAATATTGTCTCCGGTGCATTCGGTCACGTAGCCTTCCATATTGAGCATCACGGCCTCGCCCGCCCCCGCGCGAACCGCCCCGTCTTTGGCCAGGATATTGTTGAGGTAATTGAGCGATTTAATGTTGGGGGTCAGGGATTGATGGCTGACGCGGCGCAGATGGGAGGCGATCAAGGTCACGCCCGTTTGGTACGTGGACTCCGGATACAGCGATATATGGTCCGCGATGATGATCAACGTCGGGACCTTGCACTTTCTCAAATCCAGGCCCAAGTCGCCGTAGCCGCGCGTCACCACCAGCCGGATATAAGCGTCCTTAAGCCCGTTGAGCCTCACCGTCTCCACCACCAGGGACCTCAGCTTCTCCAGGCTCCAGCGCGGCTCGAGGAAAATTCCGCGCATCGACTCAAAAAGCCTCTCCAAGTGCTCGTCCAGCTTGAAAACGCGGCCGTTATAGGCCCGGATTCCCTCGAACACGCCGTCTCCGTAGAGAAGCCCGTGGTCGAAAACGGAAACTTTGGCCTCCTCCTTGGAATAGTACTTGCCGTCGATATAAATTTTCATCGCTCCACCCCCGCCCGTTCTGAGATTTTGCCGTCCACCAAATGGACGACCCGCGACGCGTACCGGACCGCCTGCTGGTTGTGGGTCACCATCACCACCGACACGTTTTTATCCCTGGAAAGCCCGCGCAAATCCTCCAACACGCGCTCGCCGTTGGCATGGTCCAGGTTGCCCGTGGGCTCATCGGCGAGGATGAGGGCCGGCTGGTTGGTCAGGGCGCGGATGAGGGCCACCCGCTGCCTCTCGCCGCCGGAAATCTCCCTGGGAAACCGTTCCACGATATGGGTCAAGCCGAAAGACTCCAGGTTCTCCAAAGCCTTTTTCCGAAACGGCTCCAAGCGCCCGGATTGAGAAGTCGCAATGAGCGCCGGCATCAAAATATTTTCCATGACGGTAAACTCGGGCAGCAGGGAATCAAACTGAAACACGAAGCCGATTTCCCGGCTGCGCAGCGACGCCCTTTCGTTTTCCGACAACCGGTCGCTGTCCTTGCCGAATAAATAGATTTTTCCCCTCGTGCCGCGATCCATGAGGCCCAACAAATGCAGCAAGGTCGACTTTCCGGAACCGCTGGGACCGAAAATCATCAAGAACTCCCCGGCCAAGGCGGTAAAATGGACGTCCGCGAGCACCGCGGTCTCCTGCGGCCCCTCAAAATAGCTCTTGCAGAGGCCCTCCGTTTGGACCACCGCGGAATCAGCCATAATGTATCGCCTCCACCGGGTCGACCCGGGAAGCTTTGTAGGCCGGGTATAGCGTGGCCAGCACGCACAGCACGAAGCTCCAAAGAGCGACGGCCGCCACGTCCCCGAAATCAACCGCCACGGGCACTTTGGAGATGTAGTAAACGTCCGCCGGAAGGCGGACGATGGGATAGCGCCCGATGAACCACGAAAGCCCCAAGCCCAGAGCGACCCCGGCGGCGACGCCGAGGCCGCCGATCAGAACCCCTTCCCAGCAGAAAATTTTCCAGATGCCCCGCGGAGTGGCTCCCATCGCCTTCAAAATACCGATATCCCGCGTCTTCTCCATGCTGAAAAGTATGAGGTTGGAGGCGATGTTGAAGGCCGCGACCAGCACGATGAGGGTCAAAATGATGAACATCATGGTCTTTTCCAGCTTGAGAGCGGCGAAAAGAGTCTTGTTCATCTGGCTGAAGGAGCGCACCGAATAGCGGCCGCCCAATGCCTCCTGCAGCCGGCGCGCGACGGCATCCGCTTTTTCCAACTCGCTCAGGCGAATTTCTATGCCCGAAGCTTGAAATTCCGGCCCGAAAAAGCGCTCCGCGGAGCTTAAATTCAGATACGCCATGGAGTTGTCGAATTCGTAGTAGCCCGTCTGGACCAGCCCCGCCACCCTGAATTTCTCCATCTTGGGAAGCATGCCCAGCGGAGTCTCCATGCCCTTGGGCGAGACCAGGAGGACTTCATCTCCGAGCCAGGCGCCCAGGTTCTTGGCCAGCTCATTTCCTAGAACGATGCCTCTTTCCGGCGCGCCCGGCAATGCCTTCATCCGGAGCTTTTCCCAATCGCCCTCGATAAGCGATTTCTTAAGGTCATTGACGGCGAAAGTCCTCTCTAGGTCGATGCCTTTGACCACCACCCCCAGCGACCGTCCCGAAACGGTCAAAATGACTTGGCCCATAGAAAAAGGCGACCAAGCCAGGATGTCCTTCTCTTTTTGCAACGTTTTTTCCATTTCGGCCTGGGCGGCGGGGCTCGCGTCGCCGTAAACGGCCACGTGCGCCTGCGCGCCGACGATTTTTTTGCGGATGTCCGAATGAAAGCCGTTCATCACCGCCAAAGTGGTCACCAGCGCCGCCACCCCGATCATGATGCCGGCCACCCCGATGGACGTCGTCACCATGGCGAAGAGCCCCTTGCGTTTGGCTTTTAAATACCGCTCGGCGATAAAAAACTCAAAGGACATTTTTCAAGGTTGGGAACAAGATCACGTCCCGGATGGAGGCCTGTCCCATCAGGATCATCACCAAGCGGTCGATGCCGATGCCGACGCCGCCCGTCGGGGGCATGCCGCATTCCAGCGCCTGCACGAAATCCTCGTCGAGAATATCGGCCTCCTCGTCTTTTTCCTGGGTTCTCTGGCGGAGCTGCTCCTCAAGCCGGGCTCTTTGGACTTCGGGATCGTTGAGCTCGCTGTAGGCGTTGGCGATCTCCTCGCGGGCCGCGAAAAACTCAAAGCGCTCGACCAGGGCTTCGTCGCCGGGTTTGGATTTGGCCAGCGGCGTGATCGCCGCGGGATAGTCGAACAAAAAGGTCGGAGCGTCCAATTCCGGCAGGATTTTGGCGTCAAAAATTTGTTCAAAAACCTTGGCGCTGGGCAGCTCTTCGGCTTTGGCGTTGCCCGCGCGCGCCGCCAGAGCCAGCAAGGCCGGGCGGTTAAAGCCCTGGCCCGCCAGAATCTGGTGGATATCCTCTCCGCATTTCTCCTGCCAGATTTCCGGCAGCCTCAGGGCCCTGAAGGGCGGCTTCAGGCCGAGTGTCCGGCCCCGGTACTCGACTTGCTCCACGCCCAAAGCCAGGGAGCACCGGTCGAAAATTTTCTCCACGAGCTCGCGCATCGTGTGGTAGTCAGCGTAAGCCTGATAAGCTTCCATCATGGAAAATTCCGGATTGTGCCGGGTGTCCACGCCCTCGTTGCGGAAAATCCGCCCGATTTCATAAACCCTCTCGTAGCCGCCCACGATGAGCCTTTTTAAGTAGAGTTCGGTGGCGATGCGAAGGACAAGGTCCTGGTCCAGAGCGTTGTGGTGGGTCACAAACGGCTTGGCCGCCGCGCCCCCGGCCTTGGGAAGCATGACCGGCGTTTCCACCTCCAGAAATCCGGCCTCCTCCATGACGGCGCGGACCGCCCGGATAATCAGCGTCCGCTTGCGGAAAGTGTCGAAGGTCTCCGGATTGGCGAGGAGGTCGAGGTGGCGGCTGCGGTAGCGCGTCTCGACGTCTTTTAGCCCGTGCCATTTTTCCGGCAGGGGTCGCAGGGCTTTGCACAAAATCGTCACGGATTCGGCCTGAATGGTGATTTCCCCCGTCTTGGTCTTGAATATCTTCCCCTCTACTCCCACAAAATCGCCGGCCTGAACCGCCTTGACCAGTTGGTAGGGCTCGGCGCCCAAAATATCCTGCTTGAAGTAGACCTGGATTTTGCCGGTCGAATCTTGAAGATGGGCGAAGGCCGCCTTCCCCATCGGCCGCATAAGAACCACGCGCCCCGCCGTCTTGACGCGGCTCTCCAAGGCGCTTTCCGCCGATTGCCGCGCCGAATGAATCTTGGCGTAGCGGTGCGGATAGAGCTCCACGCCCCGGGCTTTGAGTTCCTTGATCTTTTCCTGCTTGTGGCGCAGGATTTCCTCGAAGGACTTATTTCCGGAGGGGTTCGGGGACGGTTCGGCTTGGGAAACGCTCATGTGCCGCCGGTTTGTTTTCCGGAACCCAGAATGGTGCGGACTTTCTCTCGGAGAACTTTCGGATCAAAAGGCTTCTCCATGTAAGCCGCCACGTTGGGAGCGTGCTGGAAGAGGTCTTTCATCTGGCCTTTGGCGGTCAAAACCATCACCGGGATGGAGGCGGTGGTCCGGTCGTCCTGCAGCCTGGTGTTGACCGTGTAGCCGTCCATGACCGGCATCATGATGTCTAAAATGATGAGGTCGGGTTTCTCGGGCATGCCTTTCAGGGCTTCCAAAGCGTCGGCTCCGTTGTAGGATTCAAAGACCTGGTGGGCGTCCTTTTCCAGCAAAAAACGTATCAAGGCCACCACGTCCCTTTCATCATCCACGATCAATATTTTAGCCATGGCATAGCATCCCTGTCGTCCGCGGCGCGGAGTTTTGTTTTCGACTTCAGTGTACTAGATTTGAGGGCGGGCAAACAAACATCAAGAACAGTGGTAAAGTGGTAGAGTGGTAGAGTGATAAAGTGCACCGGCACCCAAGAAGGATGCTTTATAGTACAATGCCTCAAAATCATGGCGAACTCAGCCCTGCATTCCGTTCGGATTTTGGATTTCTCCAAGCTGCTTCCCGGACCTTACTGCACCAAGATTTTATCCGACTTGGGCTGCGAGGTGATCAAGGTCGAACTCCCCTACTGGCCCGACATCATGCGCGCGATGCCGCCGCTGCTGGGACGCGAAGGAGCGGTTTTTTCCGCCCTCCATTCCCGCAAAAAATCGCTTTGCGTGGATTTCAAAAAGCCTGAAGGCCGCCGGATTCTGTTTGAGCTTCTGGGCACGACCGACGTCTTGGTGGAGGGCTTCAGGCCCGGCCTCATGCGCCGCCTCGGCCTAGGGCCCAAGGACCTCTTGAAGCGTTTTCCAAAGCTCGTCTATTGCTCCCTGACGGGATTCGGACAGGCCGGCCCGCGGTTCCAAATGGCCGGCCACGACCTGAATTTCCTGGCGCTCAGCGGGCTCTTGAGCTTGGGCGGCCCCGCCTCAGGTCCCGCTCTGCCTCCCATTCAAGTCGCCGACATAGCTGGAGGCAGCCTATATGCGGTCATAGGAATTTTGGCCGCGCTGCTGGATAGGCAAAAGACCGGCCGCGGCCGGTTCGTGGATATATCTATGCTCGAAGGCATCTTATCGTGCGGCATCGTTCCCCTGGCCTACCAGCATGCCGCCGGAGACAATTTGAGAGCGGGAAAAATGTGGTGGAACGGCGCCCACCCCTTTTACAATTTATACAAGACCCAAGATGGGCGATACCTGGCGGTGGGAGCGCTCGAAAAGGGCTTCGCTCAGAGCCTTCTAAGCCTCATCGGACGGAACGATTTGAGCGGCCGCGCCCTGTCGCCTCTGGAAAACTCCAAATTTCTCAGCCGGGAACTGGAGAAAACTTTCGCTCAAAAAAAACTGCGGCGATGGATGGAAGTTTTCGACGGCAAGGACGCCTGCGTCACGCCGGTTTATCACCTGGAAGAAGCCATCCAAGCCCAGAAGCTGCCCCTGCGCTCGCTCATCGCCGCAAGCCCCTTGAAAATGTCCGGCGCGCTCCCCCTCCGCTCCGCGATGCGGCTGGGGCGCGACAACGTCCCGCTGCTCAAATCCCTGGGATATTCCGCTCAAAAGATACGCCGGCTCAAAACCTCAGGCGTCATCGCCGACAAGCCTCTGCGATCGGGCAAGGTGTTTTGACGCGCCCACCTTCTAATTTTATTCCTTCGGAAGCCTGAAAAGGTCTCTGGCCGCGCGCGTCGTCGCCTCGGCGACCGCCTCCGCTGGAACCCCGAAAAGCCCCGCCAAAAAATCGGCGATAAGAGCGACGTCGGCCGGCTCGTTTCTTTTTCCCCTCAGACTTTGCGGCGGCAGGTAGGGACTGTCCGTTTCAAGGACAAGATTCTCAAGCCCGGCAGCGAGGACCGCCCGGCGAAGCTCTTCGTTCTTGGGATAGGTCACCGGCCCGTCCACCCCCAGCACGAAATCCAACTCGACCGCCTTGCGGGCGTCCTCGATGCCTCCCGAAAAGCAATGGATGAC
>JACQRQ010000283.1 GCA_016206405.1 Elusimicrobiota bacterium
AGCTCGCCCTCCCGGACATCACCCGCGGCGCAAAAAAAATCCCCGTCGAAATTTACGATGGGGAACTGAAAGAGTGGGTTTCCTCCATCCATGGAAACCCGCTATTGTGGTCAATCGAGTTGAAGTAAAGCAGCCTGAACCCGAAAACCGCTTCAGAATTCAGGTTAAAATCCGTCGCGGCCCAGCAGGGCTTCTACGCCGGTCTCGATTTTGGGCTTGGAGCGCGTGGCTTGGAAGGAATCGATTCGCTGCCAGTCGGTCTTCGGGTCGAAAAGGTAGCCCATGTCGTAGCCCCAATCCGCCGGGGTCTTGTTTTCGGTGCCGTAAAGCCGGTAATCCAGACCTACTCCCTTTCCAGGGCTCAGGGCCAAGAAGGGAGCGACCTGCTCCATCGCGGCCTTCACTTTTTCTTCCCGCGAGGCGTTGGGGTCAACGTCCACTAGGTAATTTTCGCCGTATTCGTTCACGAACACCCGTTTTTTGCCGTCCACCATCTGTTCCACCAAAGTCGCCGCGTGGCCTGTCCATTTATCGTCCCGGAAGTAGTCCAAAATATAAGCCTCTCCATCAAATTTGCCGTATTTCTTCTTGTTATCGTTGAGTATTTTTGCGATGGACCATGCCTGCTCGTCGCAGTCGCCGGCCCGGCCGCCATAGGTCTCCTCAGGGCTGCGGACGAACTGCTGGGACGGGTCAATGCCTTCCACCCACGTGTAATTGGAACCGGACCATTCGTTGGCCTTCCTCAGGCTGTCGCCGACGCGCTGGGTGGCCTGGGCCAGGGAAATGTCGTGGTCCTTGTAAAATCTCTCGGCATAATGGTCGCTTTCCGGACCGCTGCGGTAATCGCGGGCGTCCGGCGCCTCTTTGCCTCCGCCGAACCCGACATTGATCGCCAAGCCGGCGTAGGTGGTGTTTTGATAGCCCCGGTCCTTATAGGAGTTCCGGTTGACGAAAGCCTCCAGAGTGTATTTTTTCATGTCGTAGGACACCGCTCCGATGTACTCGTTGACCCGCTCGTTGGAAAGCATGATGCCCTTCATTCCGGCCCGGCCCATTTTCACCCAGCCGCCCAATTTTCTGGTGAGCTTGTCGTCTTCGTAGCTGTCGCTGGTGGTCCAGCCCCCCAGCACGCCGCCCCGAAGAGCGTCCCCGACGTAGCGGAGAGTGAAAAGCACGTCCTGGGTATTTTTGCGGGTCACGAAAAAGTATTTATTCCAATCGCCATTGAAAGAGTTGGCCTCAAAGCTGCCGTTTAAATCGATCTTCTTGGTCAAATTCACCCCGGCGCTGACCCCGCCTCCGTAGCGGGTATGGTCCAACGTCATTTTGTCCTCATTGGGCTTGCTGTAGACGGCGCCATAGCCCGTCTCAAAACGCAAATTCGTCCGCTTGCCCTGCAAAGTGTAGGACAATTTATCCTCGACCCCGGCCAACTGCTGGGTATCCTCCCGGCCCCACGAATTCTTCCTCCCCGTCCGGCTCATGAGGTAGCCGACTTTGACGGCGGCGGCGTTCTCAAAACGCCCGTATTTCATGCGGTTGAGATAGGCGCCGCGGAAGAGGTTGTGATCCTTGAGTCCCGCCTTGACCTGCATATATTTCCCGGAGAGGCCGTGATTTTTCCCCATATAGGAGACCTCGCCGGAGCTCTTGCCGTAGCCCTGCACGTTGTCGCTTTTTAAATTGATGCGGAAATCCTGGTTCTTGTCGCCGTTGGGGGAACCGGATGCGTCCCACGCCAAATGCGCCAACTTCTTGGTGGCCGGGTCCACGCTCACCACGGCCCGATGGTCGCCGAAATTGGAATCCTCCTTGTTGTCGCCGTCAAAAGAGGACATGCTCCTTTTAAGCCACTCGGGAACTTCAAATCCGCCCGATCTTTTCGCCTTCTTGCCGCCGCCGCGCCGCGCCGATGCCGAGAAGCCGCCGTTGGAGAGGTTGTCGAGTTGCTGCGCGGAGGTCAAGTTGACGCGGATAAAGATCGCGTCGTCGCCCGAGCCGCGGGAGACGCTTTGGAGGTTCTTGCCCCGCCCTGCAAACTCCGCGACGAAAGGCCGCCCGCCGCTTTGAGCCAATTTAACGAACATTTCCCGCACTTCCTCCGGTCTTTCCGCCAAGGTGATCGATTTCATGCTGCTCGGATTGAAAGCGTTTCTGGATTCCAGGCGGTTTAAATCATAAAGGGCGTCCACGACACAGACGATTTCGATGGAGCGGACTTTGCCGGGCTGCGCCTTGATAAGATCGTCCATGAAGAGGCGGGACATCCAGGCGTCGCCCGCCAGGTAAACGGTGCGATTGACCGGCATTTCGGGCTGCGAGGCTTGGCTGAAGGTATTAAAGTTCACAACCGGCAAATTTTGGCTTTCAAAAGCGGAGACCGCGTCGTTCAATTCCTTTATATGGGCGCTATAGGACCCGCCCCAGGAATGCCCGACCACCAACACCGGCTCCGGAATTCCAGGCAACGCGTGAACAACTTGCGCCGCAACGCACAAAACAAGTCCGAAGGAAATTGTTTGGAAGGTCATCATCTTTCTCATGTCAATAGGATAACCGCCTCCACCCTCCCGCGCCTGGGCAAATGGGGAACCCCCGCGACAAAAAAGGGCCTAGACCGGACTAGGACTTAGGGCCTAGGCAAGGAATGGAATTTCACGGCGGCGAGAAACAACAGCGCGGCGGCGGCAGGCGCCGCGAGGAGATATGAATATCCGTACAGTGAATACCCCAGAAAATTGAGAACCCAACCAAGCACAAAGCCGTTATTTTCATGAAATAGAACGCCGCGCGCGTCTGCCATCCTCAAAAAACACCAGCGAAAGAAGAAGCCCGCGCTCGCGCCGGACATGGCTATCGCCGCCATATAGAGAGGCAAGAATCTATCATCAAAAGGAAATAAAACCGCCGTTCCCCAAAGGCAGTAGTAAGCCGCCAAATTGACGGCCGCCAAAATGCCGGGGGCGGCCGTTCTTCTCGACGCCAGCCCGATGACGGTCCCGGAGAGCCATGCCGCCGCGACGGCGGCATAACTGGTCCACGCCGAAGACAGGTGCCACTCCAGAAGGAGATAATAGGAAAACTGGACAACGGCGAAGAGAAAGCCTCCCGCGAAAGCGGTGCGCGTCATCTTTCCTCCGCCGCGAGTTTCCGCCGCCTGTGCTTGAGATAGACGTCCATGTGCTTAAGACTGATGGGACGGGCTCCAGCGCAGGCGTTGTAGCGGCGCTCCACTTCGGGCCGGTCCCAGACGGCGGCGCCGCCGTAGCCGGCGCTATCCAAAACGCGGCGGACGTCGTCTTTGGAAAAGCGCGTGAAATCGCCCGCCAGAGCGAAGCCTCCGCTCGACTTTTCGTCCTCCACAACGAAAATGTCGCCGAAAACGTCCAAGAGGGTGCGCACGATGCGGCAGCTCACCGGGTCTTGCAGCGCGAATGTCCCGCTGAGATTCACCGATATCAGTCCGCCGGCGGTTAGGCGGGACTTCGCCAAGCGGTAGAACTCGGCCGTGTAGAGCAGCGCCAATTGCCGTTGAAAAGGGCCGGCGATATCCATGCCGATGAGGTCCACCGTCTCCTGGCGGCGGCCGAAAAAGTGCTTGGCGTCGTCTAAAACGAGGCGCCACCTATCGCGGGGCAGGGGCGGCCCCGGCAGCCAGCGCGTTCCCGCTGCGGCGACGGCAGGATCGATCTCCACGCTCACGACATGCCGGGCTCCGGCGCGCAAGGCTTGCCGCGCCGCGCCGAACGAGCCGCTGCCGACAATCACGGCCGCCGGCGCTTCAAGCAGGGACGCCGGAAGCCCGGCGATGAAGAAGTTGAAGTCGGAAAGCGTTTTTGTGCCGTAATGCCGGTGTCCATCCAAAAAAATGTGGCGGTTGCCCTGCTGGTCTTCGAGGATTTCCAGCCTCTGATAAGGGGTATCGGCGCAATAGATCGTCCGGCTGAGGTCATAGCCTCGCGACCTATATAGGTAAAGCACCCCGGCGGCTTCAAGGCGGTTGAAGAAAAGGGCATAGAGACCGCAAAAGGCCAAACCCGCGCAGAGTATAGGCCGGCTTCCAAATAAAAAGTGGAGAATAAGGACAAAGACGCACTGGTACAATAGCATCAGAGCGGCCGCGGGAAGAGAGGGGAAAAACCAGATGGCCGCCATTCCGGCAAGGGTTCCAAGCACCTCGGCGCCGTAAAAGCGCGCAAAAGGCGGATTTCCAGGAGCGGGCGCTTCCTTGCTCCGCTCCAGCAGGAGAGGAAGCAGGGCGCTGTAGAAAAGACAAAGCCAGAAAGACCCAAGGAAAAGCGCCGGAATCAACGCCGCGGCATAATGGTTGTCCCGCAGAAACAGGCCCGCGATCCAGCGCAGGGAAAAAGGCAAAGTCAGATGGGTGGCCCACTGGGCCAAAGCAAGCCGCCTAAGACCGCGCGTCCCCAGACGGCCGGAAACAAAATACCCCGCGGATAACCCGGCAAAATAGGCGAACACGACAAAAAACAGGACGATTTCCGTCCCGACCACAAGCGCCGGAATGCTCCGCATCGCCGTGAACTGC
>JACQRQ010000255.1 GCA_016206405.1 Elusimicrobiota bacterium
GCATGCTTGAAAAGCATGTAAGCGATGAGCAACGCCGCCATGGGGCGAAAGCCTCCGGCCCCTTCGGGGAGGGCCTATTTTGGGCGATTTCTTCGTTGCTCGGTCGGTCACATAGCAACTGCTATGCTCCCTCCTCGCGCCTCGAACTCACCACAAACTTGGCCCTCCAAATTGATTCAGTTATTGTTTGCCAGGCCCTAACTCGTTGCTGCGCCGCCGTTCCTGCAATAAATCGGCAATGGGCTCCCGGCATAATAACAGAGTCTTTGCCGTTAAAACCATTCAATGGAATGAGCGATGACTGAAGAAGCCAACCCCGGTTCGTTGGATCCCCTGGAGCCCGGATTTCCGGAACAGATGTCGCCCTTGGAAGCGGAAATACAGCGGCAAGTGCGTCAAATGGAGGAGAAGTTGTCAAAGGCGGGATGGGCGGAGACACAGGCGCGGGAGGCCGGGGCGCGGGAAGAAGCGACCGCGACACCGCAGCCAGGGCGGGATATCGCCGCCAAATCAACCGATTTGGAGAAAAAGCTTTTGGAAATGCAGGAGAGGGCGTTAAGCGCCGAGGCAAGGCTCAGCGAAAAGGAGAAGGCCCGGGAAGAAACAGAACAGCTTTTTAAGTCCCTCAGGGAAGATGCGCGATCAAGACAGGTGGAGCAAAAAACCCTGGAGCAGCTTGCTCGCGCCGAGGCCAGACTCGAAGATTTGGAAAAGAGGCTCCTTGATGCCGCTCACAAAACGGACGCGCAAAACCGGACTGAACCTCCCTATCCGCAGGGCCTGAAGGCTTTCCAGGAGGAAATTCAAATTCAATTGCGGCAGGAGCGATTGTCCTCCAGGACCCGCTGGGAGCGCCTCAGCCGTCCCCTGCAGACGGCCCTGCAGAAGATCAAGGACTTGCGCGAATCGGGCCGGCGTTCCGAGGGCGCCCGGAGAGCTTTCGAGCTGGAGATGGATTTAAAGCTTCGGGAACAATTTGAAAATTTGAGGGGGGACATGGCTTCCGGTTTGGAGCGCGGATTGGAGGCTAAACTGAGCGCCATCCGGGAAAGCATCCGAGCCGAGGGCGAGGAACAGAGGCGTTCCTTGGCCGAGGATATGGAGCGCCGATTTCGCCGCCACGCCGCTGAAAGCCTAAGAAATTGGATTTCCGGGGAATTTGAGCTTTCGATGCCCGCCCACCTCGAAGGATTGGAGGAGAAGCTTAAGGCTCATCTGGAGCGGCTCAATGCCGTCAAGGAAGGTCAACTGCACGAGCGGATCAAGCGCCGTCTGCGGGACGAATTGAGCGAAGAATTCAAGAAAGACATTCGTCGGCAATCTCAAACGCTGGCCGAGGGCTTGGCGGCGAAAGAAAAGAAGCTTTTTGAATATGCGGAAGGCTTGTACCGGAGCCAGTCGCAGGCTTTGGCTTCCGTTTTAAGGCCGGAGATCATCGCGTTGGCCGAGGCGCAGCTCAACGCCATGCAGGACGCATGGCCCCGGCAAATGCAGAGTTCCCTCCAGACCGAGGCGCGGGAAATGGAAGCGCGCCTTGTCGAAAGGATTACCCGGCTTGTCGAAGAACGCTTGGCGCAAGCTCAAATAACGACCTTCCAGCGGGCCGAGGAGGGCATCCGCCTTAGGCTGGAGGAGGCCGCTGCGGAGCTCTCAAAGGAATCGCGCGCCCAGCATCAAACCTCGGCAGTCGAGGCTCAAAGCGCCGTCTTGAAAGAATCGACGCGGATCCTGCAGGGGAAAATTGATTTGTTTGAGAAGCAGCTTTGGTCTCAAATGGAGACGCTGTTTGAGGCCCAAAAGCGGGAAGTCCTCGGACGTTTGGAAAGCGACTTCGCCGGATACAGCACCGAGATGAAGATGGCGGAATTGGAACGGGCCGCCGAACAGGACGCAAAACACTCGCAGTCGGCTTCCGCCGCCGCCGATTTGAACCATAGGCTCTCGGCGGAGATCAAACGGTTGGAAGAAAGCCTCGATGAGGCGTGGAAAATCGGCGCGGGGAGGGAGATCGAGCCCCTCAAAACGGAAATTTTGCGCCTGACCGCTCAAATCCGCCAAGCCGGGCCGCCTCTTGAAAAAGTGAAGTCCCAAGTGGAAGATCTTAAGAAAGACTCGATTGAAAAGGATTTCAAGCTGAAAAAATTGGAGGAATGGCTGCGCCTCAAGCGGCAAGAGCGTCCCGCCCAATCCGATGACGAGGCGCAAAAGCGGATTCTCGCCGTGGAGGTCCGTCTCAAGTCCCTGGAGAAAGAGGCCGGTGAAATGCGCCTGTTTTCGGAAAAGATCAGCAGGATTGAGGACTTGCTTTCGGGAGAATTCTCTCAAGAGAGGGAGTGCGGCTCGCTTTTAGAGCGGCTCAAGCAAAAACGCCAGGAAATCGTTCAAATGCTGGCGGAATCCGGGGCTGAAATGAAGCGCTTGATCGACAGAAGCCAGAAAGCGGGAGATGAAATCGCCCATATCCGGGCCGAGATGAAATGCGTCGACGACCAACTCATGGGGGTTCCATTCCTTAAAGAGCAGATCAAGGATTTGATGGATAAGGTGGAGTCGGTCCAAGCCTTGGCCTCCCGGCGCGGCCTCGCGGAGGCGGATATCCTTCCGGCGATCGAAATCCCCAAGGATATCGCCTGGCTGCAGGATTTCACAAGGGCCCTGGCGATGGACCGCAGCGCCGCGCAGATGGAAGAAAAGATGCTTCTGGCCCTTGGAAAACAGCTGGATGGAGCTCAACAGAGGCTTGCCGCGCTTGAAAAGCGACTGCGCGATAGAATCGAGGCTCTCAAGAGCGCTTGAGCGAAGACATTCCCGGCTCCCGGGTGACGTCCAACTCGCCAAAATAGGCAACTTTGACCTCAAAAGGCTCCAAAAAGGCCCGCTTGACCTCCGTACCGCCGTTTTAGTACACTAAGACAGCCTTCCACACCGGCCAATCAAGGACAGGCGGACGCCGATTTCAGGCGAAAAAGCTTCTTTATGGCTAAAACAGCCGCCAAAAGCACAAAATCACAAGCCTGCTGGCAGCAGAAGCTTAAGTACGTGGCTTCTTCCCCTTACCTTTATACGCATGTCTTCGTGGAAAAGGCGCAGGGCGCCGTTTTGACCGACGTCGACGGGAAGCACTATCTTGACTTCGCGGGAGGAATCGGCGCTCTCAACGTGGGCCACCGGCATCCCGCCGTGGTGGCGGCCGTCCGGCGCCAACTCGACAAGGTGACGCACACCTGCTATCACGTCGCCCCCTACGAAGGCTACACGGAAGTCTGCCGGAAGCTGGCGGAGGTCACGCCGGGGCGATTTCCCAAGAAGGCGGTGCTATTCAACAGCGGGGCCGAGGCTGTGGAAAATGCGGTCAAAATCGCGCGGGCATACACCAAACGCCCGGCCGTCATTAGTTTCGACCTCGCCTTTCACGGCCGCACGATGCTCGCCATGACGCTGACGGGCAAAGTCAGGCCCTATCGTTCCGGCTTCGGGCCTTTTCCATCCGGCGTGTACCACGCGCCGTATCCGTACGCGTACCGGCGCCCGCCCGGCGTGCCGGCGGAGTCCCTGACCGAGTATTGCCTGGCGGCTCTCGAAAAGATGTTCGTCGTTGAGGCGCCCGCGGAGCAGGTGGCGGCTATCATCGTGGAGCCGATACAAGGGGAAGGGGGCTTTATCGTTCCGACGCCCGGCTTCTTGGAGGGGATTCGGAAAATCTGCGATCAGCGCGGCATATGCCTCATTCTGGATGAAATCCAATCCGGCTTCGGACGCACGGGCAAAATGTGGGGCTGCGACCATTTCAACGTGGCGCCGGACTTGATGACGACGGCAAAATCCCTCGCCGGCGGGCTTCCGCTGAGCGGGGTGGTGGGGCGCGCCGATATGCTTGACGCCGTTCACGAAGGGGGGCTGGGGGGAACTTTCGGCGGCAATCCGCTCGCGTGCGCGGCCGCTGTGGCGGTCTTTGACATCTTTGAGAGGGAAAATTTGGTGGCGCGCGGGCATAAAATCGGGCAGATCATTAAAAAACGATTCGACGCGTTGGCGAAGAAATATGATTTTGTAGGCGACAGCCGGGGTCTGGGGCCTATGCGCGCGGTTGAACTTGTTCGAAATCCAAAAACGAAGGAGCCCATTAAAGAACGGGACGCGCGCTGGATATTGGAGCGCTGCGTCGCGAAAGGTTTGATCATTCTGAAGGCGGGCTCGCATAACAATGTTTTCAGAACCTTGGTCCCATTGGTCATCACGGAGGAGCAGTTGACCCGTGGGCTGGATATTTTTGACGAGGTCCTGAGAGAGTTCAACCCCACCTGAGCCGTTTTCACCCACCGGCTTCGGCGGTCGCGCAAGCGCCGCCGCTTTCCCGGCCGGATTTTAGCCGCAAAAAGCGGTGCCATGAAAGAGAGCCTACGGAAGTGTTTAGCGATCAGCGTCTGCCTCCTGGTTTTGGCCTCCGGGGCGCAGGCGGTCATCGGCCTGACGACGCGGTTTGTGGACGTGGTGCTGGAGGGATTGAGCCTCGGGGGAGTCTACAGTTTGCGGGCGATGAAAAACGTGCCGTATGTCGTGAGCAATAGGGGAGAGTTGCCGATGGAGATCGTGGTCGAAGTCATGCCTCCGAGCTCAGGCGACCTACAGCAGAGCTACGAGCCTATTCCGGACCCATCCTGGGTTCAGGTGATTCCGGACCGCTTCAATCTCGGCATCGGCGACAGCCAATTTTCAGAAATCGTGCTCAGCATCCCTCAGGACTCCAAGCTGCAGGGGCGGCATTTTCAGGCCGCCATCTGGGCGCACGCGGTGGACACGGGATTTATGGCGGTGGGCGTGCGCAGCCGGCTGCGTTTCTCCATCGGGCAGGGCCCCGAATCGCTGCTGGCGGAAAAAAAGCGCAAGGCGATGCTGAGTCTGGATTTGGACTTAAGGCCCGCCAAGATATATGTTTTGGACGTGCCCGTGGGGGAGCAGGAGGCGTATGACCCGTATGAGGACCGCAAAGGCTCCAAGCGCCGCTTGACCGTCACCAACCGGGCGGAGGACACGGTGAAGCTCAATTTCACCAGCATGCCTTGGGACGTGCGCTACCGGCGCTACACCCTTCCCCCGGGCTACGAACCGGCGCCGGATCCCGCGTGGCTGAGCTTTGATCCGGCGAAGACGGATGTGGAAGGGGAAATGATCAAGGGCGTGCGCCTCAAGCTCAAAATCCCGGACAAGCCCGAGTACCGGGGCAAGAAATATGCGTTTCTGATCTCCGCCAGCATCGAAGGTCAAGCGGTGCCTTTGGAGCTCGCTTCGCTGGTGTTCATCACGACGGCGACGGAGTCCTCCACGGGAAAAGAAAAACCGGCCGCGCCGGCGGCGCCGGAAAAGGATTCCGGGGAAGACGACGCCCGCTGACGGGCCGTCGAAGGGCGTAATTAGGAGGCAGTTATGAAAATTGCGGTGTTGGGAGCTTTCGGGCTTATGGGCGAGGCGTGCCTCTGCGACCTGGCCCAATCGCCGTCCGTAACGGAGGTGCTGGCAGTCGATTTGAACATTAAGCGGCAAAAGCAAGTTTTGGCCAAAATCAAGCAGCGGCAGAAAGTAAAAGTATTGAGCCTCAATTTTATGCAGGATCGCAAAAAAGCCTTGGCGGCCTTGCAAGGCGTCCGGGCGCTGGTCAACTGCGCCTGGTATGAGTTGAATTTGGAGGCGATGGATTTCGCCGCGGCCCTGGGCGCCCATTATGTGGACCTGGGAGGGCTTTACCACATGACTCTCAAGCAGCTTAAAAAGAACTCCGAATTCGCCAAGCGCGGCCTTTACGCCATAGTGGGCTGCGGCTCGACTCCCGGCATCACGAACATGATGGTTCAAAGCCTGGCGCAAGAATTCAGCCGGGTGGAGACCGTCAAGATTCTGGACGCGGCGTATGAGCCCGGCAACACCGCCCCCGGGTTTTTGCCTCCTTTTTCCATCCGCACCATGCTCGATGAGACCGAAAAGAAGGCCGCCGTATTCGAGGACGGCAAGATGCGCTTCGTGGAGCCTTTCTCGGCCGCCGAGGAAATCGAATTTAAGCCGCCCATCGGAACCGGCACGGCCGTGGCCATCCTCCATTCCGAGCTGGCGACGCTTCCCGATGCCCTCAAATCCAAGGGGCTGAAAAATATGTATTTCAAGCTGGTTTACGCGCCGAAAATCAAAGAGCAATTGGAGCTCCTGGTGCAGCTCGGCTTTTCCAGCCAGAACCCGGTCCGGATCAACGGGCACGAATTGACCCCGCGCAATTTCATCACGGCTTTGGCCCAACAGAACGCCGCCGGCCTGCCCCCGGAGACTTCCTCCAAGGACGTGGAGGCCCTGCGCGTCGACATGACGGGGGAAATCGGCGGCAAGCGCGCCGAAAGGCGGATGGATTGCACCATGCATCCCACCCGCACCCAATCCGCGGGGGCTATAGGGGTCGGCTTCACCGCCTCCATTATGGCCCAGATGGTTCTGGAGGGCAAAGTGCTCAGCCCTCCCGGCGTTTACGCTCCGGAGGCCGCCTTTAAGGCCGACGTGTTTTTTCAGGACCTCCTCAAACGGAAAGTGTTCGCGCTGGAATCAAGCTCGCATCCGCACAGAAAAGCGGCCTCGTAAATCCGTTGCACGAAGAATAAACTCTTGCATGGCGGAAATGAAGGCGTCAGGCAGGACCTAAGGGAGATATTCAAATGAAGGTTTCCACCCAGGAAGTTTTGAAGGACACCAAGCGCTTGTTGGAACTGGTCGCCAAGAGGGAGGTGAACGAGGAGGACAGAAAATGGGTCCAGCAGATGACGCTCAACGCCTATGAAAATCACGTCAATCCCGGCATCTTGGAATACCGCAAGTCCGTCTCGACCGATTATACGGCCATCGAATGGGCGGATTCGGAGAATTGCTTTCTCGACTTGCACGGCAAAAAGTACATTGATCTTTTGGGGGGCTTCGGCATTCACAACATGGGCCACCGCCACCCCAAAGTTCTCAAGGCCGTCAACGACCAGCTGAACCGCCAGGCGCTGCACAGCCAAGAACTCTTGGAGCCTTTCCGGGCGGCCCTCGCCAAGCTCGTCAACGACATCACGCCGGGCGACCTCCAATTCAGCTTCTTTGGAAACAGCGGTTCTGAGGCGGTGGAAGGGGCCATGAAATTGGCCATGCTCCATACCGGCCGCAAGTCCTTCATCGCGGCCGTCGGCGGCTTTCATGGAAAGACTCTGGGGGCGCTCTCCTGCACGGCGCGCGCCTCTTTCCGCCAGCCCTTTTTGCCCATCCTGCCGGACTGCTATCACGTGCCTTTCGGCGACGCCGATGCCGTCGAGGATATCTTAAAAAGCGCCGACCAGGTGGGCAACGACGTCGCCGCCGTCATCATGGAGCCGGTGCAGGGAGAAGGCGGCATCAACGTGCCGCCGGACGATTATCTGCCGCGCTTGCGGGACCTGTGCGACCGCTACGGATCCCTGCTGATCCTCGACGAGGTCCAAACCGGCATGGGCCGCACCGGCAAACTGTTTGCCTGCGAGCATTGGAACGTGGTGCCCGACATCATGTGCCTGGCCAAGGCCCTGGGAGGCGGCGTGACGCCGATCGGCGCCTTCGTTTCCACCAAGGCCATCTGGGAGCATTTGATCCCCGAGCCGTGGCTGCACTCGAGCACTTTCGGCGGAAATCCCCTATCCTGCGTGGCCGCCATCGCCGGCATCGAGGTGCTTCTGGAAGAAAAACTGGTGGAGCGCTCGGAAAAAATGGGAAATTACATCATCACCAAGCTTAAGGCTCTGCGGCGGCACAATCCCAAACTGATGCTGGACGTCCGGGGAAAAGGCCTGATGATCGGCATCGAGTTCCCATCCGACGAAATCGGCTACGAAATGGCCAAGACCCTTTTTGATAGGGGCATTCTTGTCGCGGGAACTCTTTTCCACGCCAAAACTTTGCGCATCGAGCCGCCGCTGACCATCACCCAGCAGGAAGTGGACCAGGCCTTGTCGGTCATGGAAAAGGTTTTCCACGAAATGAATCAAAAGCATTTCGAGAAGGGACGCGCGGGCACGCCGCGCCGGATGCGGACCCCGACGTGACGGGAGCGCGAAAATATATGATCAAAGAAAAAGAAAAAGACCGGGCGCAAAACCGGCAACAACCCAAAACTGAGAATATGCTCATCGACGGCAAATGGACGCCCGGCCTGCGCGGCGGGGTTTTGAGCGTCACCAATCCCGCCACCGAGGAAAAGCTGGCCGAGACTTATGACGCCGGAAAGGACGACGTGGATTTGGCGGTCCGGGCGGCGAAAAAAGCCTTCGACGATGGACGCTGGTCGAAAAAATCCCCCGCGGAACGGGCGGCGCTGCTCTACCGCCTGGCCGATAAAATCGAGTCGCAGTGCGCCCGCCTGGCGAGGCTGGAGACCGACAACGTCGGCAAACCCATCAAGCTCTCGCAGGACGGGGACATTCCTTTTTCCGTGGATAACCTGCGCTTTTTCGCGGGAGCGTCGCGCGTTCTGGAGGGCAAAGCCGCGCTCGAGTACGCCTCCGGCTGCACCAGCTTCATCCGCCGCGAACCGCTGGGCGTCGTCGGGCTCATCGCCCCTTGGAATTATCCCTTCATGATGGCCGTTTGGAAGGCGGCTCCGGCCCTGGCGGCGGGAAACACTTTGGTCTTAAAACCCTCCGAGCTGACTCCGCTGACGACCTTGGCGTTCGGCCGCTTGGCGCAGGAGGCGGGCATTCCCGACGGCGTCATCAATATCGTCACCGGCGGCGAGACGGCCGGACGCGCCGTCACCGAGCATCCGGACGTGGCCATGATTTCCTTCACGGGCGACACCGCGACCGGGGCCAAAATATTGGGCCAGTCCGCGCCGGGCCTCAAGCGCTGCCAATTGGAGCTGGGAGGCAAGGCGCCTTTCGTTGTTTTTGAGGACGCCGATTTGAAGGCGGCCGTGCAGGGCGCCGTCGTGGGGGCGTTTATGAACGCGGGCCAGATCTGCATTGCCATCAAGCGCGTGTACGCCCATGAGAGTATCCACGACCGGCTGGTGGCCAAACTCGCCGAAATGGCGAAGGCCGCGAAGGTCGGCGACGGTCTGAATCCAGACAATCAGATGGGTCCGGTGAACAACGAGCCCCAGCTCCAACGGGTATCGGAATTGATCGAGGACGCCAGGAAGCGCGGCGGAAAAATCGAGGCCGGTGGAACGCGCCCCGCGGGCAAAGGTTACTTCTTTCTCCCCACGATCGTCACGGGGCTGGACGACTCCGCGCGGCTCGTTGCCGAAGAACAGTTCGGGCCGGCCCTTCCCATTCTCAAATATCGCGACATCGACGATGCCGTCGAGCGCGCCAACTCGAGCCATTTCGGCCTGGGCGGCTCGGTCTGGTCGGCCAACCGCGAACGCGCCGAGGAGGTTGCATCGCGACTCCAAGCAGGGACCGTCTGGGTGAACAACCATCTCTGGCTTGAACCGGATGTACTCTACGGAGGCATCAAGGAGAGCGGC
>JACQRQ010000256.1 GCA_016206405.1 Elusimicrobiota bacterium
AATTTGCTCAGCCTCCTTGAAATTCAGGGCTACATTCATAAGCCGGAAGGCAGCAACCGCTGGGAAATCAATTTTGACAAGATAGAGGCGGCGCTGGAATCCGATGGAAAAGATGAAATCACCCAAGCTTAACCTGAAAGCCCGGACCGTCATCGTTTTTGCGGCCGCGGCTTGCGCCTGCCTTCGCGGCGGCCCGGCGTGGCCGGCGGGAATTCCGCCTTTGTCCCCCGAACAGGCAGTGGAGCGCCTTAAAAGCGCCGATGAGGGCCTGCGCAGCCTGTCGTGCGATTTTTCCCAGACCTTGCTGCTTGGCGATGCCGGGGGAGGGGGGGAGCGCGCGGCCGCCAAAACCGGCTTTGGAACCCTGCAATTTAAAAAAGAGCAGAAAATCCGGATCGAGCACATGCAGCCGCAAAGGCAGACCGTGGCTTCCAACGGCGAAGAGATCGTGGTCTACATGCATGCAGGCCGGCAAGTCATCCGGGAAAAATGGTCCAAATGGAAAACCAACGACGCCCTTTCCAAAAGCCTTTTCAGCTTCGGCAAATACGCCAAACTCCTGGAGGACTATGACATCGCGGTCGCGACCCAGGCGTGGCTCGAGACTTCCACGCCGACTTTCATCGCCGCGTCCTCCTCCGCGGCCGTCGCAGCTTCCACGGCGACCCTGACGGCGGAGGCTCCTTCCGCGACCCTTATGGCCTACCGGCTGGATTTGACTCCCAAGGACGCGCGCGTTCCTATCTCGATGGTCTTGGTCGTTGACGCCGACAATTTTATCCCTTTCCAAACCGAACTGATTTTGACCCACATGCGGGTGTCCTCCCGCCTCTCCGGGATACGCATCAACCCTGAGATCGACGACAGCGCGTTCGATTTTAAGGTCCCGGCAGGCGCCGTGGAGATCAGAATGCCGTCTTGGCCGGAGAACCCATGAACACAAAAACCGCCGCGGGAGAGACTTTAAGACAGCTCCGAGTGCAAAAGGGCATCAGCCTTGAGGCCGTGCAGCAGCATCTGCGCATTCCCAGAAAATTTCTCGACGCCATCGAGCGCAACGAATTCGAGGCGCTCCCGGCGCGCATCTACGTGCACGGTTTTTTGCGTTCCTACTGCGACTTTTTGGGCGCGGATTTCAGCCCGATTTGGGCGGAGGCCGAAGCGCTGACGGGCCGCGCCGCGCGGCCGGAAAACTCCCCGGCCCCGCTCGCGGAGGAGACCGCCGCCAAGCCTCGGCCGGACCCGCAGCCCGCGGCCGCGCAGGCGAAGCTCGTCGCGGCGGTGGCCGCCGCGGCGGCCGTCGCGGTATTAGCGCTGTTTTACGCCGCCTCGCGCAACGACGTGGTCCTGATGCCGGCGCAGCGCCCGACGGTGACCATCCCTCCCGTTCAACAGAGCCGGCCCAAAATATCCCTGCAGGCATTAAAAGACGTGTGGGTGCAAATTTACGCCGATGACCGGCTCAAATTTGAGGGCGTCCTGCCGGCCGGGATGCAAACCTCTTGGACCGCCGACGGCTCGATCAAGATCAAGACCCCTTCTCCCGAATCCCTCAAATTGCTCATCAACGAAACCGCGGCGGATTTAAAATCTTTTCCGCACGACCCGTCCGGCGTCTATCTGCTGGCTCTGCAGGACACCTGAGCCCCTCGGCCCATGCCGACCCTGGCCAATCAAATAACCCTTCTGCGGATGGCCCTGGTGCTGCTCATCGTTTTTTTTCTCATTCAAAAAACGTTCTGGTTTCAGGCCGCGTCCTTTGCGGTTTTCTTGCTGGCCACGGCCACCGACTGGATCGACGGCTGGCTGGCCCGCCACATGAAAGACACGACCTCTTTCGGCGCGCTGGCCGACCCCCTGGCCGACAAGCTCCTGATCGCCGGGGCCCTCACTGGGTTTCTGGCCATCTACGAGCTCCAGATTCCGGCCTGGTGCGTTTTTCTGATCTTGGCGCGAGAATTCATCATCACCGGCTTCCGCTCCCTGGCCGCGCTCAAGGGCCGCACGATGAAGGCCGAACGGTGGGGGAAGGGGAAAATGCTGGTGCAAAGCGTCTGCGTTTCCTTGATTTTCGTCGTTTTGCTGGGCAGGGGCCATCTGCGCGCCCATCCCGAATCCGTCGCCTCCTGGCCCGCGGCGTTTGTCTTTTCCCAGGCGCCCTATTATTTGAGCCTCCTTATCCTCGTGGTGACTTGGGCCAGCGGAATATGGTATCTTTACGAATACCGGAAGGTGCTGTTTGAGTCGTGGGGGCGGTCCCATTAGCCTTCCCTCGGCGGACGGGCCGGGCGGAAAAATCACGGTCTGGGTCGCGAAATTCTTCGCGACCGGGGCATTCTTGGGCTATGTTCCGTCCCTTCTGAGCCCTTCCAAAAAATATACCGGCGCGGGCTTTATCGGCACCGCCATCGGTTGGGCGCTTCTTCCCGTGTTGCCCGCATCGGGCCTGTCGCAGGCCGGGGCGATCACTGTCGCCTGCCTGGCGGCCGCGGGAGCCGCGCACGCGGCGCAAAAGGATTTCGGCACGGGCGATGATCCGCGCATCATCATCGACGAGACCGTGGGTTATTTCGTCAGCGTCGCTTTTTTGCCGAGAACCCTGTCCGTGACCCTGACGGCTTTCGTCTTGTTCAGGGCGCTCGACACCTTCAAATTGCCGCCCATTAAGGCGATGGAAAAGCTGCCGGGCGGGCTGGGGATCGTTGGCGACGACCTTGCGGCCGGCGCGGCGGTCAATTTGATCCTGCGATTGGGCAGGGGCGTTTTCGGCCTTTGATAATTTGATTTCCGATGAGACTCAATAAATTGATCGCCGTTCCGGCGCCGGCCGTGTTGACCGTCTTGGCTTTACTCATCGCGCCTCCCACGGCCGCCCAACCCTTGGAGGAATCCACCGAAACCATCAAGGCCGAAACCCCCGCGTCCGCGCCCGTGTCCGCGGCGTGGAGGCCTCTGCTGCTTTCGGGGGCCATGCTCACGCCGACGGCCTACCGCGCCAACGGCGCCCAGGGCCTGGGCCTCAACCTGGACTTCACCGCCTCCTATTACATCGGCCGCCTCTACGGTCAAAACCACCTCGAGTGGTCCACCCGCAAAACCAATTTTATCGACCGCGTGGGAGTGTGGTTCTTAAACATCGACGGGAAGATGCAGATTCAAGAGGAAGGCCGCATCAAGCCCGCGACGGCGGTGGGCGCGATGGCCATCTTTAATTTCAGAGACGTGCCCCAACCGGCGCTGCAGGGGCCTTTCAACCTCACCGTCAACACCAGCAATCCCAACCAAAAAGCCATGACCGGCGCGTATCTGGTATTCACCAAAAAGTTCCATCCGAAAGCCTACGTCAGCCTGGGATATTTGGGAGGCAACGCCGTCAACCAGATTTCTTTCCTGTCTGAATTTTTGACTCCCGAGGCGCTGGCTTTTTCCGGCCACACCGGACAGACGGTCACCGGCCACAGCATGCTTTTTGGAAGCGCGGTATATCATGTCAAGCCCAAATATCCCATATCCGTGGAATTTCTCAAGCCTCAGGCCGTCCCATCCTCCCCGATGCTTTTTAATTTTCACATCGGCAGCTACCTGCGCCTCAACTTCGATATCGCCTACTTGAAGTTTCAAGGGGGCTACGACCTATTGGGCTTTTTCAATTTCCGCTACTCCTTCTTCCCGCGATTTCAAAGCCAAGAAGCAAAACCCGCCGGAATCATCAAATAGGCCTCTCGCAACCTAGGTCTTTAGTCCTATCCGCCCTGGAACCTAGGGCCCAAAAGAAGCTGGGCCCAAAGACCGACCGCCTTTGGGCCTTTGGACCCTGTTGGCCCCGCTCGCGTTTGCAATACAATGATCCTCAGTTGAACAACTTTGATTCGCCCAGCGCAGCGGGCATCCGGCATCCCCGGAGAAGCCAGCAACCAGGAGGAACGAACCAAAATGAAGTCCCTTAAAAAATTACTGGCCGCAAGCTTGTCCTTGGGACTTCTCCTCACGACCCCCGGCATCATGCCTTACCAGGCGTTTGCGGGCGGTATTATGGGGAGATCCAAGGCCAAAACAGCCCGTTCCGGCACTATAAAAGGTTTAAAGGTCAACCTCGGATTTCAGCAGAAATCCGGCGCGACCGGCGACCATGCCGGCAAACTGGATATGTCCGCCCCGCGCCAAATCGGTTTCCGGGCGATCGGCGAAGAGCAGTCCTCCGCGCCGGTTTCAAAGGACCAGAGCCCGCAAAGCTCCAAGTCCAAGAAAGCCCCCATCGGTTTCAGGCCCCAGGCCGCCGAGGAAGGCTCCACGCCGGAGTCCTCCAAGGAAGCCGGAATGACGGAGACCAAAAGATCCGTCGTTTCGCGCCTCAAGGAGCTTTTGCCGGGATTTAAGGACGAAAACTCCGAAATCGTCGCCATGGCCGTGGGCCAAGTGTACGGCGATTCGGCCGCCTCCGCGAGTCCGGTCTCCGCGGTCGCCGGGGGGGCATGGAAGGCCTCCAACAGCGGCCAAGACACCCCCGCGACTCCCGGCCAGGAAAGCGTGAAGGGTACCATCTCGGTGCCCAAACCCAGCGCCTATAAGAAGGTTAATTGGTCTCTGGCCTTCGACTGGACCGTCGTCACCGCGGCCTCGGTCGCGTCTTACTATTTGGCTAAGTTCACCGCCGTAGGCGCCGGCGCCGTGGCGTATGCGGCCGCAGCCACTCTGGCGGCCAAGCGCTATTACGCGGACTTCCACGACTTTCAATACGAGAGGTCGCCCAAAGTGGGAGACCCGTCTTCGCAGGACAAATCCGCCGCCGTCACGCTCGCCACCATGGGCGTAGCCCGGGCGGTTCTCGCGCCTCTGGCCTTCGCCCTGGAAGGGATCCTCTACGTCGCGACCCCCGTGGTCTACAACACTTACCAGGTCATGGCCGACGCCCTCGATTGGGCCGTCAAACAAGTGGAACGCTTCGCCGCATGGGTGGCGGAAGTGTTCGAGGCCTTTGGGGAATGGATCGTTAAAACCCTCGACGCGGCCATCGAGCTGGCACGGCAGCAGCTTCAGGCCCTAAAAGAGCTGGCCATCGAAATCGGCCGCTTCATTAAAAACTTGGCGATCGATCTCGCCAAGGCCATTCAGGACATCGCCCAAGCCGCTTGGGACTTCGCCGTCGAAGTCGCGAACTTCGTCGCCGACATGGTAGCCGACGTCGCCAAATTCATCCGCGACATGGCCGTCAAGTTCTATGAGCAGGTGCTTGTCCCTCTGGCGCGCTCCATCGGCCGCATCGCCAACGGAACCGCCGCGGGCCTGGCCACCATCATCCCGGCCGCGGCTGCCGCGACGTACTTCGTGTTCAGGACCGCCTGGTACCGGCATCTTCTGCCCATCCATAAATTCATGGAAAGGCACTCGGTGATCGGTCCCTTGGGGCTGTTGGCGGCCATCATCGCGCCGCTGTTCACCCCCGTGGGCCGCATCGCCTGGATCGTCGGACTCGGCGTCGCGCTGGCCGTCCCCACCGCCGTAGGCGTCTACATCGGAACGGTGCAGGGCGTCGCCGCCGCCATAAAGACCGGCTATGAGAAAGGCTTCACCGCCGGCGTTTCCGAGGCCGTGAGCTCCGTCTGGAACAACGCGAAGGAGAAATTCCAGAAGATTTACGAGAGCTACAAGAATGCGTAATTGGTTCCTCCGTAGTTAGTTCACTGGCTGAGGCGCCCCCCTGACTCGACAGGGGGGCGCCTTCTTTTCAGAGGTGACTCCGGGCGATCGCTAGAAATTGTTGCGTGCGGGCGTCGCTTGGGTTTAGACGCAGGGCGGCTTCAAGCTCGCCGGCAACCCGCCGCCAATCCTTTTCCCAATACAACACCGCCATATTGAAGTGCGCCTGAGGCAGGTTGGGCTCGCGCTCCAGAGCGCTTAAATAGGCCTTTTCGGCTTCCTCTCGCTTGCCGGCTCTTTCAAGAACGGCGCCCAGAGCGACATAGGCGTCGGCGGCCGCGGCGGCATAGGAACGGCGCACGTCCGGCAAGGCGCGGTAATCCCGGGCCAAGTCCAGGCTGTAATCAAAAAGCTCCGTCGCGCGGCGGTACATCCGCTCCGCCTGGCTCAAATCCCCTTTTTTCTGAAAATACAAAAATCCCAGGAAATAGGGGGAGTAGGGGAACGCGCGCTTTTGCGCCCACGCCAGCTTGAATTCGCGCACGGCCTCCTCCAACTTATCCTCCTTCCACAGCAGCGTCGCGGCCCGGTAATGCGCCTGGACGTACATCTCAATCACGTCCGAATTGAAGAAATTGGGCTGTTCCTCGTGTACGAAATGCCCCCGCGCCACGTAAAAGGGCCAAGGCCAAAAAGGCCTCTCCGCCGCCCGCATGGGGGTCAATCGCCACAGCAGGCCCTCGGGAACGAAATACGGAAACTTGTCCGGCAATTCGGCGTCCGGCGTGGCATAGACGAGCCGGTTCTGCCGCACGAAGCGCAAAAGCTCCTCTTCCGTCTTGACCGGAGCGATCACAACCTCCGGATTTCTGCGCCCCCAGCTCTCTTGGTACCAAGGGCTGGCGGATAGCCCCTGCGCGATGACCGTTAAATCGGGCCGCCGGTTCTCCACCAGATGGTAATGCCACAAACTGAAAAGCTGAACGTCCTTTTTCGCTATCAGCACGGAGTCCGGAGGGGCGGTGCGGAAAATATTCCGGCAGAAATCATAGATGAAATAATTCTCCCGATGGTTGACCTTGCTTTCGTGCGCCCATAGCGAGGCGCCCGCCTGCAGGAGGAAAAGCGCCAGCAAGGCGAAGCGCAGCGGGAGCTTGCCCGCCGAGGCGTCCAGGAGCCGCCGCAGCCCCCACGCCATCCAGACGGCCAAAATGACGTCAGACATCAGGTAATGCGGCTCCACGATGGCCAAAGCATGCGGGTTGGGCGGCATGTTGGCCAAAAACAGAAAAACCGGGCCGGCAAAAATATAAGCCAGCAAAAAAGCCGGCCAAACGGCGCGGCGGCTTTGGAAATGCGCCCATATTCCGAGCGCCGCCGCGGCGACGCCCGGCCAGCCCAGAAAACCGGCCGCATGCAGAAGGTTTTCCTTCAAATTGGCGCCGAACATCGCTCCGGCTGGATAATTTTTCGACAGCAGGTCGAGGGTTCCGCCGTGGGTTTTCCGGGTGATGGTGCCCCAAAAATTGGCCAGCTTTTCCGGATGGTTCCAATCCAGCCACGGCTCTTGGGCGGAACGCAGGGGCAGATAGCCGTAGACGCTCAGCCCCAGCAAAAAAAAGCCCGCCGCTCGAAGCCATGCGCGCGGCGGTGCTTTGGCCGCAAGCAACAGCCACAAAAATGCGGGCGCCAGCAGCAGCAGGTCCGTGCGATTTCCCAGGCTCAGCCCGTATAAAAACGCCAGCAGGTAGAACGCCGGAACCCTCCAGCCTTCCCGCCGGACGGCCAATAGGAGCAGAAGCATCATCAGCGCGAGATTCATCGAGTACATCTCGGAGACGATGGAGACGGTCCAAAAGGTCGGGTTGAGCCCGAGCGCCAGGACGGCGAAGGCGGCCGGCGCGGCCCCCGTCTCGCCCAGCAGCAGCAGATAGAAAAGCGCCAGGGCCGCCGCACCCATCGCCGCGGAAAAAACGTTGAGCCGGAAGGCGGCGGTGGCCAGCGGAATCAAGTTCGCCGCGCGCGCGGCGAGCACATACAAGGGGTATCCCGGCGGATGGGAAACGCCGAGGGTGGAGGCGCTCAGTCCCATCTCTCCCGCGTCCCGATAAGGGGCCAGGGAGGGAGGGCAGGTATAAAGAAATAGGGTGAAAAAAGCCAGAAACACGAGCATGGCGCCTTTCCACCCGCGCAGTTCGCCGATCATGGGTTGCTCAACCTCGCGCGCGCCGCCGCCAAGAAGCGCGCCGCGTCCGGATGGGTTGGATTTAAGCCCGCCGCTTTCTCAAAGCCCCAAACGGAGCACTTCCAATCCCGCCGGCGCCAGCAGGAGGTCGCCAGATTGTAATAGGCCTGCGCGTAGCCGGGCTCGATGGAAAAGGCCTTGCGGTACATCCGCTCCGCGCCTTCCGCGTCGCCGCGACGCTCGTGGATCACGCCCAGATTGGAATAGGCCGCCGCGCTTTCGGCGTAGCCCAGCGCCTTCTTGAATCCGGCTTCGGCCTCCTGCAGGCGGCCGGCCGTAAAATACTGGCCGGCTATCCAACCCCACCAGTAATCCGGAGCGCGGCTTGCCGCGGCCAAGCCGCGAAAATGCCCTTCCGCTTTCTCGAGCAGTTTCCGCTCCAGATAGTGCTTGGCCAAAAGCTCGCAATGCGAGCTGAGCTGTATGGCGCCCCGGTAGGGCAAGGGGAATTTCCACCTCAAACTGTAGACCTCCTCCCACGGAAAGCCGGGCGTCTCAGTCGCGGCCGTCCCTTTCTCTACGCGCAGAAGATATCCGTCCCGGCGGCGATGGAGCTTGACCAGATTTTCCTCCAAGCTGGCGTAATAAACGCCTCCGGGGTGGGAAGCGGCGAGCGCGGACTCCACTTCTTGACGCCGCTCCAGGCGCGGCTTTCCCCAAAGGCGGTAATAGTCCTTGCCGTACAGGCTGGGCGTCACCCCGGCGTTGCAGTCCGCCCACCTCAGGTCCGGACGCCGGTTCTCCGCGTACTGCAAATAGGCCATGCCGAATTCGGCTTCATCCGCGCGGTCCAGGAGCAAAAAAGAGCCGCGCGGCAAAGTCCTGAGGATGTTGCGGGTATAATCGTAATCGAGAAAATCGGAGCGCGCGTCGGCCGGGGCGGGATGCCTCCAGAAAAGAACGGCGGCCAGCAAGACCCAGCCGGCTTTATACCGGCCGGCCGCCCCAAAAAAAGCGCCGAACCAATACGCCATGAAAAACGCCGAAAGGGGAAGAAAGCGCTCCATCACCATGCGCGCGTTGGGGCCTGGGGAGGTTTTCGCCAAAATAAAAAAAAACGGCCCGCTAAAGAGCCAGGCGAGAAATGTGGCCGCCGCGAAGGCGCGGTCGCGGCGCCAAGCCGCCCACGCTCCGGCGGCCGCAAGGCACAAGCCTGTCCAGCCCGCGTCTTCGGCGATGAGCGACGCGTAAAAACCGGCGGCGCGCTGAAAAGTCTGCGCGGACCAACCTACCGCGCCGGCGCCCTGGGCCAAGGCGGCCGTGCCGTAGCGCGCCCGGGTCAGCAGACCCCAAAACCGCTCCCATGTGCCCGGCTCCTCCCAGTTGAGCAAAGGCGGCGCCTGAGCCCGCAGGAAAACAAAGACGTAGACGAGGACTCCCAAAAGCCCGAAGGCTGCCCCGGCCCCCAAAACCCGCGCCCTTCCGCCGGAAGGAACGCGCTTGAGCCAAACGGCGAGCGCCGCGGCGAGCCCCGGCAGCAGCAAGACGATGGTGTGCTGGTTTCCGCAGGCCAAACCGAAAAGCAGCGCCAAAAGATAGACGCGCCTCGCCCCTGTCCGGAGGCCAGGGACGATTGAAGCGCCAGTGGCGCGCTTCGTATCCATCTCCGGCGGCGAAGCGGATAAAAGCGCCTTTAAAATCAGAAACAGAGCGCCCATCAAGGCCAATTGGAGAGTGAAGACCTCGGCGACCACGGCTTGCTTTTGGAAAGCCGGGGAAAAGAATAGGGCCGCGGCCCCGGCGACCGCCGCGAGCGGGCCGGCTTCGGCCCCCTGCGCGGAGCTGCGGGGACCCGGATGCGCCGGAGGCGCGGCGGCGAGAAGACAAGCCAGGAGCGCCAGCGCGGCGGAGGCGCAGAAGGCCGAAAATAAATTCATCCGCAGCGCCCAATTTCCGAGAGGAATCGCGCTGCCGAAGAGATTTCCCGCGAGCACGTAGAGAGGGTAGCCGGGAGAGTGGGCGATGCCCAGCGTGGCGCCCGCCGCCGAGAGCTCGGCGGAATCCAATGGCGCCATCGCCGGCGCGGCGTGATGGCAAAACCAGAGAAACGAGGCCAGAAAAATCCCGAGGGGTAAAATAAATTTTAGCCGAGGAGGCGGATCGCTTTTCATCGGCTTTTGAGCTTGCCTTCAATCGTCCGCAGATAGGCCCGCGCCTGCGCCTGGCCGGGATCAATCTCCAAAGCCTTGGAGTAGGCCTCGGCGGCCTTGGGCCAATCGGCCGACTTCCAATAAACGACGCCCAGACCCATATACGCGTTGACGGACTTGGGAGACGCGGCCAGGGCCTTCCGATAGGCCGACACGGCCTCGTCGAATTTTTCCCGTTTTTCTAGGGTGACCGCCAAATTTTCCCAAAGCTGCGATTTCGCCGGCTCAAACGCCAGGTTGTCCCGGTAAACTTCTTCGGCCCCGCCCCAGTCGCCCGATTGAGCGAGGCGGTACGCCAGCCATTCCATGGCGCGGCTCAAGGAGCTCCCCAGCCAATCGATGTCGGGGCCGATGGAGCGAGCGAAGCGCCATTGCCTGAGCGCCTCCCGCCATTGTCCCAGAGCCGCCAGCTCCTGACCGCGGCCGAACCAAAAAAACGGCGCCAAGGCGCGGTCGCGGTAATGCCGCTCCACAAGGGCCGCATTCACGCGGAACACGTAAAACGGCCAGGCGCTCTCGCGGCGAAGAGCGGCCGCCCTGTCCGGCGCGTCCTTTTGCCATATCGACCGCTGCGCGACGCCCGACGGCAAGAGAACCGCCCCCGGCAGGACCTCGTCCCGGAGAGTGGAGTAATAGACGGAGGTCCGGGCGGCGTACCGGCTTTCGACCTCCAGGCGCCTTTTCTCCTTGTCGTCCTTGCTCAATTGGCGGAAATCCGGCCCGTAGACGTTGCGGTAGATGAGCGCCCCCCGGTCATGCAGCTCCAAATCCGGCCGCATCCCCTCGGCGTAGTGGAGAAAGGCCAAGGTGTAAAAGGCGTCGTCGCCGCCGTCCATGAACAGCGCCGAGCCCGGCGCCATGGATTTGAGCAGCGCCCGCCCGTAGTCGTACGCCATGAAATCCTCGCGCAGCGCCCACGCGGCGCGCCTTTGCCCAAGCAAAAGGAGGGGGATAAGGAGCGCGCACCAACTCCATCGGCCCAAACGCAGCTCAAGCTCGTCCACGCTCCAACCGGCGCAGAGCGCGAACCACAGAACGGGCAGAAGGTAGAATCTGGGCAGAACGCCGTCAAGTTCCGTGGTGAAAGGCGGGTTTCCGAGCAGGAGAAAAAACGGGCCGGTGAAAAAAAGAAAGGCAAGCCCGAAGCCCCAGGACGGCGCGGCACTCTGCGCAGAGCTCCGAGTACCCGGAAGCGCCGGAGGCGCGGCGGCCGAGGAGCGCCGCGTCCACACCCAGAATCCTCCGGCGCCGAGCAGAATTCCCGGCCAGCCGACCTCCCGCCAAACGGCGAGGAAAACGCGCGCTATCTGCCGGAGCCAAGCCCAACCGCCCGCGGCATGTCCCGACGTCGTCAACGCAAGGGAGCCGTAATCCCGGCGCAACAGGACTTTCCAAAATCCGCTCCAATCGGCCGGGTGTCCCCAGTCCAAGGGCGGGACATGGAGGGAGCGCAGCGGCAAAACCAGGTATACGCACAAGCCGGCTAAAAAAAAGGCGGCGAAAAAAAAGGCCGCCCGCAGCCAGGGCGCCGCCGCAGGACGGCGCCGCCAAATTTCATATAGAAACGCCGGGAAAACCAAGAGCAGCGTATGGTGG
>JACQRQ010000251.1 GCA_016206405.1 Elusimicrobiota bacterium
ATCCGGGCCTCTTTTCAACCTGGACGCCGCCGCCTTCAGTGGCCTTGTCCCGGATACGACCTATTTCTTCAAAGTTAAATTCTCATCCGAAGCCGATTCCGGATACTCCACGGCTTCCACCGCGACGCTGGCCGCCCCCGCCGAGGCAATCGCCGACCCGTTCAGCGATGTGCTCGATGAGCGCGTAAGATTTTCCTGGAGCGCCTCCAGCAACCCCGCCGGAACCCTCTACGAAGCGCAGATTTCCTCGGATAATTTCGGCTCCGTGTGGGCCTCCAGCGCGTCCCGCAACACCAACGTTTTGTTCGGCTTCGTCAGCACTCCGCCGGCGTTAAAACCCAATACGACCTATTATCTGCGCGTGAGGGCCGTCAACCGCAATCAGGAGCCGACGGACTACAGCGCCATCCAGAGCACGCCCACCGGGGCGACCCTCCCCGGCGGCGCCGCCGCGCCGTTTGCGGCGGTCAACCACCGCCAATTGACTTTTTTCTGGACGGCGGGCAACAATCTTTTCGGCGACTCCAATCCGGCAGGGACCCTCTACGAAGCGCAAGCCTCGACGGATTCGGCCTTCGGCGCCGCGGTCATTTCAAGCTTCACGAAGCTCGATTCGATGACATTCAGCGAGCTGGCGGCGAACTCCACCTACTATGCCCGCGTGCGGGCGCTCAATATTGCGGGAGTGCCGTCTTCTTTCGCAACGCCCCGGTCGACGCGCACTCTCGCGGCGCCGATCAACCTGCTCCCGCGCGTCGGGTTTCTCTCCACCGACACGCTCCGCTTCGACTGGCTGGCGGTCGCGGGCGCCACCTACACGGTCGTTTTGGCCGGCAGGAGCGATTTCGCGCTGCCGCTTTCCTCCACGACTCAGCTTGCGGAAACGAAATCTTTTTCTTCCCTGCAGCTCAACACGACTTACTTTTTTAAAGTCAAGCTTTCCAGCAACAGCGACGACGCCTATGCCGAGATCTCCACCGCCACGCTCGCCGCCGCGCCGGCGCCGGCCTCCAATCCGTTTTCGGACGTCACCCAATTGCAGATCGGCTATGGGTGGACGAGCGGGGGCAACCCCGCCGGAAGCCTGTACCAAGCCCAAATTTCAACCGACGCCGATTTTTTGCCCGTTCAAGCGTCAAGCTTCACCCGAAACGCCTCGGCCGTCTTCGTCGGACTTATCCCGGAAAGCACGTACTATCTGCGCGTCCGATGCATCGGCCACGGCGGAACGCCCACCGCTTTCACCACGGCGGTTTCCACCCGGACGCGCGCCTTCGTCACGAATTTGTCTCCCAAAATCGTCGCCGGCTCCACTTTCAGCCTTCGATTCCAGTGGGAGGATATCTCCGGCGCTTCCTTCCAGGCGGTATTCGACGACTCGGGCGATTTTTCCACCCCGCTGGCCTCCGCCGTCGTGACGAGCCCCGCCGCCGAATACGGGGGCCTCTCCGCCAACGCGACCTATTTTTTCCAGGTCAAAATCGCGAGCGAGGCCGATAAAGCCTACGACGCGCTGACAGCCGTCACGCCCGTCCTGCAGCCGGAAAATCCGGCCTTCGCTCCGGGGGGAATTGCCACCAACCGCATCGATTTCCAATGGACATCCTCCGTCAATCCGGGCGGAAGCCTCTACCAGACACAAATGTCCACGGATGGATTTCTCACCGTCGCGGTTTCCAGCCTGACGCGCGGCTTTTCGACCGCCTTCGGCCCCTCCGGCGAGGGAGGAGCTCTGCAGATCAATACGACCTATTATTTCCGGGTGCGGGCGATCAATCATGCCGGCAGTCCGTCCGGCTTCGCCTCCGTCTTGAGCACGGCCACCCTCGCCGTCCCTCCCGGCGACGCCGCGCCGCCCATCACCCTCAACACGGGCCGCTCCCTAAGCTACCAGTGGACCCAGTCTGAAAATCCGCCCGGAACCCTGTTTGAGGCCGTGCTTTCAACCGACGGCGTTCGGCCCGCCTTCAGCGCCCTGGTCGCCGGGACCGGCGCGATGTTCGGATTTTCGGGGCTCGGGCCGTCGCTGACGGCCAACACGACCTACACCTTGAGCGCCCGGGCCGTCAACCGCAACGGAGTGCCCACCGATTTCAACAACCCGGTTTCCACCGTCACCATCCCTTTTCCGCCGCTGGCTTCCGCCGACCCGACGCCTGTCGTGAGCGCGACGCAGATCGCCTACGCTTGGCGGCAAAACATCAATTCGGACGGAAGCCTTTATGAAGCCCAGATCTCGACCGATAATTTCTTGACGCTGAATTTTTCAAGCCGCACGTTGAATCTATCGGTCCAATTCCAGGCGCTGGCGCCCGACACGACCTATTTCTTTCGGGCCCGGACTCTGGGCCGGGACGGAACGGCAACCCAATTCGGGGCGGCCTTATCCACGCACACTTTGCCGGCTCTGCCCGACCCGGTTTCCGTCTCCGGGGTCGAGCGCGGCTCCGTGAGCCTTCAATGGGGAAAAAACGGCAACACGGACGCGACCGAATATCTTGTTTCAATTTCGACGGCGCAGGATTTCTCCGTGGAGAGCGCTTCCGCGGCGGCCGTTTCGCTCGCGGCGACTCTCGGGGGTCTTTTGGCCAACAGCACCTACTATGCCCGCGTCCGGGCGCGCAGCGCCGCCACCGGCCAAACCAGCGCAGCGAGCGTCGGGGTCTCCACCGTCACCCTTTTGGCGCCTCCCTCCGCCCCTTTCTCGGTGGAGACGGCCACCGGCGGCGCGGCGGCGTCTTGGAGCGCCAACGGCAATCATCCCGACACCCTTTATCTCATCGATATCTCCACCGCGGCCGGATTTGACCCCGTTTGGGCCTCCACCCGGAGCGCGGGCCCCGCCGCCGCGTTCGGCGGGCTGATTCCGGGAACGGCCTATTTCCTGAGGGTCCGTTCCCAAGGCCGCCGCGGGGAAATTTCCTCCTTTCTCCCGTTAAGCTCCACCTCCACTTTGCCCAACCCGCCCCTGGCGGATTCGCCCGCCTTCAGCGGCGTTTCCACCAACAGCTTGACGGCCGCTTGGGATTCCAACGGCAACGGCGGCGACACCCGCTACCGCCTGGAGGCCTCCACGCGCCCGGATTTCAATTCCCCGGCGCTTGCCGTGGAAACCGTGGGCCTGTCGGGAAACTTGACCGGCTTGTCGGGCAATACCACCTATTACGCTCGAGTGCAGGCTCTCAACTCCTCCGGCGGCTTCAGCCAGTTCACCGAGATCGGCTCCACGTCCACTTTGCCGGCAGTCCCGATTCTCGCGCCGCTGAGCGAAGTCTTTGCCTCCTCCGTTTCGGTGCAATGGTCTGAAAATTCCAACCGCCCCGGCACTTCCTACCGGGTCGAAGCCTCCACCTTCGGCGGATTCGACGCTCTCTCCGGCGCCGCCGACACGACCGCCTCGTCGCACGCGTTTACGGCCCTGGAACCTATCACGACCTATTACTTCAGGGCCAAAGCCCTTGGCAATTCCTCTCAAACCTCCGCTTACAGCCCGGTTCTATCCACCATGACGCTGCCCAACAGCCCTGCCGAGGCGGACCCGCCGGCCTTCAGCGGCGTATCGACGGCGAGCGTCTCCGCGCGCTGGTCGACCAACGGCAACTCCGCGCTGGCGCGCTACGAGGCGCAAATTTCCACCGGAGCTGATTTTTTAAAAGTCTTCGCCTCGTCGGCCACCGAGGGTCCGCCGGCCGAATTTCACGCGCTCTTTCCCAACACGACCTACTTCGTCCAAGCGCGGGCCTTCAATCCGCTCAGCGGCCAAAGCAGCCCATTTACATTCCTCGGCTCCACCTCGACCTTGGCCGCGCCGCCGTCGCCGTCAACGCCCGCTTTCGAGACGGTTTCCGGCGGTTATTTCACCGCCGTATGGAGCAGCGGCGGCAACGGGCCCGGAACCCGGTACCTGGTTCAAACCTCCACCGGCGACGGCTTTGAAACTATTTATGATTCGGCGCTGAGCTCCACCACCTCCCACACTCCGACGGGACTTTTGCCGAACACCCTCTTTTTTGTGCGCGCGGCCGCCCTGGGCAACAACGGCCGCCTGAGCGACTTTCAGCTTATCGGCGCGACGATCACTCTGCCCAACGAGCCGCTGTCCGAATCTCCGCCTTTCCTCGGCGTCTCTTCAGGGAGCCTCAGCCTCCAATGGAACGGCAATGGAAACGACGCGGAAACGTTCTATGAGGCTGAAATTTCAACCGCGGGCGACTTTTCGTCCACGAGTGATTCCGGCGGCGCCTCCGGCCTCTCCCTGCGATTTGGCGGCCTTCGTCCCAACACGACCTACTATGCGCGCGCCCGCGCCGGCGTTCCCGCCGGACGGCGCAGCGCGTTTGCGGCGCTCGGCGCCGTCTCCACTTTGGCGGCCCCCGTCACAGCCAGCCCCTCTCCATTCGCCGAAGCCGGCGGCAACAGCTTTCTGGCGCGCTGGACGGACGCCGAAAACGGTCCCGTCATCAGCTACCTGGTGCAAGCTTCCTCGGAAGCCGGGTTCGGCTCGATCGCGGCCTTCGCCCGTGTTTCGGTCGCTTCGCATACTCCCTCCGGCTTGGCGCCGGACACCACTTACTACGCGCGCGTCGCGGCTATCGGCAACTCCGGAGACGTGAGCGCCTTCACCGTATTGGGCGCCACCGCCACCCGCTTAAACGCGCCATTGGCCGCCGCGCCGCTTTTTAGCGAGGTGTCGGCCGCAAGCCTATCCGTCGATTGGACGTCCAACGGCAACGGCGCCTCCGCCTTCTATCTGGCTCAAATCTCCACCGCAATCGACTTCTCGGCGGTCAAGGCCTCCTCGCAGACCTCGGGCCTGAGCGCGGCTTTTTCAAATTTGACGCCGAACACCACTTATTTTGTCCGGGTTCAGACGGGGGTGACCTTGCCGGCGCCCAAATCCAGCCTTTTCCAGGTCCTTGGCTCCACCGCCACTTTGGCCCAGACTCCCGTCGCCCCGGGCCTGGGCGCGGTGACCGAAACAAGCGCGCGCGTCTTCTGGGCCAAGGACGGAAACCCCGGCGGAACCCTTTACGCCGCCGAAGCATCAACAGGCGCGGGATTTTCATCTCTGAGCGCGTCCGTGTCCGGGATCGATCTGCTCTCCCACACCTTCACCGGATTGAGCCCTCACACGCCCTATTATTTCCGCGTCAAAGCCGTCAATCACAACGGCATTTCAAGCGCCTACGCCGCCTTGGGCTCGACGGTCACCTTGCCTTTCGGGCCGGCCGCCGTCGGGTTTTCAACTCTGAGCGCCGTCGCGGTCACTTCCGTTTGGAGCGCCAACGGCAACGCTCCCGGCGCGATGCGATACCTGCTGGAAGCCTCCACCGATAATTTCATGAGCGTGGCCGCCGCGGGCGCCACCTTAAGCACCTCCGCCGCCTTGAGCGGCTTGACGCCCAATACGACTTACATATTCCGGGTGCGCTCGGAAGACGCGGCCGCCGGACAATCCAGCGCCTACGCCTCCTTGGGCTCCACGGTGACGCTGGCCCGCGCCCCCGTGCCGGGCGCCGCTTCAGCTATCACGGAAGATTCCATTCGGGCGAACTGGAGCGCCGATGGAAATCCTCCCGGCACGATTTATGTTCTGGAGTCATCCACGGCGAGCGCCTTTTCCGCCGCCGGTGCCTCCACGACGGACAACTTTCACGATTTTCGCGGCCTCGCCGGCGACACGACCTATTTTTTTCGCGTCAAGGCGGTCAACCATGCGG
The DNA here is from genome assembly GCA_016206405.1 of Elusimicrobiota bacterium. Lineage (GTDB taxonomy): Bacteria > Elusimicrobiota > Elusimicrobia > O2-12-FULL-59-9 > O2-12-FULL-59-9 > O2-12-FULL-59-9. Next base: position 5,721 of record JACQRQ010000251.1, read on the forward strand.
GCGTCGAAACAGCGTTCGCGACGTCCGATCCCGCTATAACTTTGGCGTATGCGCCGGTTCCCGCCGCCTACGACGCGCAGCTCAGCTCCTTGACCGCGCATTGGGGCGCGGCCGGGAACTCCGCGCTCACGCTCTACGAGGTATTTCTCTCCACCCGGCCGGACTTCAGCCCCATCCTCCTTCAAAGCGCCGGCGCCGTTCTTGAAAAGGCCTTCACCGGATTGTCGGTCAACCAGATTTATTACGCGGGGGTGCGCTCCGTCAACGCGGCCGGAGCCCCGGGGCCGATCGCTTCGCTCGGGGCGGTCTCGACTCTGGCGGAGCGTCCCCTCAATGTATCCACCCAAAACGTCCAGGCCGCATTTTTGGAGATAACATGGCAGCCGGGCGCAAATCCCGCCGGCACCGCCTATCGGGTTCAAGCCTCCACCCTCGCTGATTTCAGCCGCGCGCATGTGTCGGCGCTCGTCCAAGACGCCCGGGCCCGGTTGACGGGGCTTTCCATCGGCACCACCTACTTTGTGCGGGTGCAGGCGCTCAACCGGGAGGGCATCGGCACCGCTTTCACCAGCATGGACTCTTTCAAGACGCCGGACGCCTTGACCGCCGAAACGCAAGAACGAACCATCGCCACCTATCTCCTTTCCTCCGGACAGGAGATACGGCTTGAAATCCCGCCCGGGGCCCTGGAAAATTCGGCGGCGATCACGATGACGGCGGCGGCCTTCTCGACCCAGATTTCCTCCACCGCCGTCGTCGGCAATCTGACGCCCGTCGGCATCGCCGCCGACGTCCGCGCCCAAGGCGTCACCGAAACGCGCAAGCCCGTGCTGTTGTCGATGAGCTATGCGGACTCCGACGTCGCCGGCCTGAGTACCGCCGAGCTCTTGATCGCGCGCTACCACGGCGACAAAAACATCTGGGTGCCCCTGGTCTCCACAAACGATCCCGCGCGGCGGGTCGTCACGGCGGAAACCAGCCATTTTTCGATTTTTCAAATATTTCAGGCCTCTCCGGCCTCCAGCTTGTCGCCGGCCAGGGTTTTTCCAAACCCCTTCTTGCCGAACCGCCTCGGCCACAATCTAATCACCTTCGACCGACTGCCGCCGGGCGCGAGGCTGCGCCTTTACACTTTAAGCGGAGAGTTGGTGAAAGAATTATCGGCCAATTCCAGCGGCATGGCGTCGTGGGATGGGACCAACGCCTGGGGCCGCACCGTGGCCAGCGGAGTCTATTTGGCGCTCATTGAGGACGGGGGCTCCCGGAAAATTTTGAAGATCGCGGTCGAAAGATGAAGGTTTCACTCTATCACTCTACCACTCTACCACCCGTTCACTCTACCACTCTACCACTCTACCACTTGTTCTTCTTCATTCTGCTGCTTTCTTTCGCCGCGAAAGCTTCCGCCGCCGGCTTCGACAACTCGGCGGTGGGGACCAGCTCGGGGCAGTTTTTAAAGCTCGGGGCCGGAAGCCGGGGCATGGCGATGGGGGAGGCCTGTTCGGCGGCCGCCGACGACGCCGGGGCGGTCTATTGGAATCCGGCAGCCCTGCTGCAGATTGAGTCCAGGTCCGTCGTGTTGATGCATGCGGTCTATTTGGACACGATTTTTTACGACTTCGCCGCGTTCGGGCTGAAGCTCAAGAACAATACGGCATGGGGGGCGGGACTGCAGTATCTCTCGGTGGGAACCATCGCCGAAACCGATGGGCTGGGCCTGGAGACGGGGAAATTCAATCCGCATGATTATGCGTTCACGTTTTCCGGCGCCCGCCGCTTCACCCGGCGCGATGATTTTAAATTCCTGGCCGGCTATGACCTGGGCGCCAGCCTGAAATATATCCATTCCACCATCGTGCGCTCAGCCGACACCATCGCCGTGGATTTGGGGGTCGTGTTGCCGGAACGGCTGGACGGCCGCCTTCGCCTCGCGGCGGTCATGCAGAATTTCGGCGGCAAGCTGCGCTACGACCTCGAGTCCCGGCCGCTGCCGCTGACTTTTAAAGCCGGCGCCGCCTATCGCTTGACGCCGCAGTGGCTGCTCGCCTTGGACGCCGTCTGGCCGCGCGACAACGCCCCGGCCGCGGGCGCCGGCATGGAACGCTGGTGGCCCGCGGGCGCCGAATGGAGCCTGGCGGCGAGAGCGGGCTTCAACTCGCGGACGGCGGGGGACCTTGAGGGGCTTTCGGGACTATCCTTCGGTTTCGGTCTGCGGCGGCAGAGGGGGGAGAAGCGCAGCTTGACTTTGGACTACGCCCTTGTTTCCTTCGGACCGCTGGGTTTGACGCACCGCATTTCCCTTTCCGGTAAGTTTTAAACGGGATTTTTGTCAAAGCGGTAGGCGTATTTCTTGATTTGGCCCGAGAGCCAAAGATATCCGCCCGCCAGCAGCGCCATCGCGGCGTTAAAGACTACGAAAGCGATTTCCCGGGGCGCCAGGCTTCCGCCCGCCGCGGTCGAAAAATAATCAAACATCTGCGAAGCGCCGTACAAGCAGGCCATGACGATGATCGTTTCAACGAATTTCATGAAGCCAAACACCTCTCCGCGCGATTTGCTCGGCGTCTCATTGCGCAGCAGGCTCGAAACCTTCATCGCGGGATAGACGTTGGTCAAACCGAAAATCACCATGGCCGGATATACCGCGTAGACGTCAAAGAGCCAATGCACCGGATTAAAAGGCGGCAAAGTCACGGTCACCGCGGCGGAAAACAGGGGGCTGGTGTAATGCATAAGGCCAAACAGGACCAGCCCGGCCGCCGCCCATTTCATCCAACGGGCCGTGACGCGCATCGCCCGGATGGCGGCGGCCTGCTTGAGCC
>JACQRQ010000252.1 GCA_016206405.1 Elusimicrobiota bacterium
CCCGTGTTTTTCCGCGATCAAGCGGCAGGCGTTCCGGATGGAAGCCGCCTTGCTGCGGAAAAAGCCGGTGCTGCGGATTTCCTGCTCCAACTCGCGGGCGTCGGCCCCGGCATAGTCACCGGCCCCGGCATACTTTTTGAACAACCCCGGCGTCACCATGTTGACCCGCTTGTCGGTGCATTGGGCCGATAGGATGGTGGCGACCAGAAGCTCCAGGGGATTGGAATAGTTAAGCTCGCAATGGGCCTTGGGATAAAGTTTCCTGAGCGCGGCGATGACTTTGGTTGCGAAATTTTTAGCGGCCAAAGGACTCATATTGATTTAATGCACCGGGGCCTGGCGCGGGGCGCCTTCCGAAAAACGGGTCCTCTTCGGGGCCTGCCCGCAGCTGCGGGCGCGCAAGGCGGGTGTCCACCGGACACCCTGCGCCCTCCGAGAGCGCCCGGCACCCCCTCCACTGGACATCCCAGTGGGGCACCGCTCTGCGGTTCCCCCTACCCGGTGCCTCAGACTCGCTGCATGTCGGAGCGGTCCTCCGGGAGGGTTTTCTCCAGGCATCCCCGTGCCACCCGGCGCGTTCATGAAATTCTTCTCCTAAATAGGCCGGCCTCTCTGAAAATTTGGGCCACTCATTTGTATAATACAAAAATCACTTATGGGCAGGCTCGACAACAAGGTAGCGCTGGTGACGGGAGCCAGCCGCGGCATCGGCCGCGCGGTGGTTCTGGCCTTCGCCCAAGAAGGCGCCAAGCCGGTTTTCTGCGCGCGCTCGGAAAGAGAGCTCGCGGAGCTGGCCAAGCAGCTTGAATCTCTGGGGGCCAATTGCTTTTGGAGCTCCCTGGATATCTCGCGCAAGGAGGCGGTGGACCGCTTCGTCGCCGAGGCCGTCAAAAGCATGGGGCGCATCGACGTCCTGGTCAACAACGCCGCCGTCCTGGGGCCCCGCGTGGAGATGAGCCAACTGCCTTATGAGGACTGGAAGAGCGTTTTAGGCGTCAACGCCGACGGGGCGTTTTTAATCACCCAAGCGGTCCTCAACTCGGCCATGCTCAAGCAGTCCAGCGGCTGCATCATCAACGTGATCTCCGGCGTCGGCCGGCGCGCCAAGCCCCGATGGGGCGCCTACGCGGTGAGCAAATTCGCCCTGGAAGGGTTGAGCCAGACTTGGGCCGCGGAGCTCGAGCCCAAAGGCATCCGCGTCGTCAGCTTAAATCCCGGCCTGACGCGCACCGCCCTGCGGCGGGAAGCCGAGCCGCAGGAAGACCCCGAGACGCTCAAAACTCCGGACGCGGCCGCGCACGCCTTCGTCGCCATCGCCGCCGATGAATCGGGCCGTTTTCAAAACCGCAGCTTCGACCTCACCCCTTCCGGCGAGTTGGTCGAATACAAGCCCGCTTAATCGGCCCACGATGAGCGCCCGACCTCATTATGAGTTGCCTCCCTCAGGTTTGAACCGCATAATGATAGTGTCGGCCAGCGGGATGAGGAATGCGCCCATTTCTTCGCGTGTCAGCGGACGAATCATCTTCGGCATTCGCTCCAGCTTGCCGGCGCCTCGCAGCATTACCGCGAACCTGAGTTGCCCCTCCTCGCTGTCAAACGCGGATTCTTTCTCTCGCGCCCGGGTTAGGAGGTAGTCCAGCGTAAACGGGGTATCCTTCAGGATAAAAAATAGGTCCGAGAAATCTTTGGGCTCCGAGGGCAGCCGCCCAAGGATGGCGCACACCTTGTTGACAGATATATCCTCCAGCGAGTCGACAACCACTCCTTCTTGCCGCAGCGGGGGGGCCATCATGGCGCCGACATCCAAACAGAACTCAACCTTGAGCTTCTCTGGGCGCCCGGCGCGAGACACAAAATAGCGGGCGAAGTTCCCACCCTTTGCCTCTCGGAAAGTCTGCAGGCCGAGGACGTCGAATACCTTCTCAGCAACGGAAAGATCCTCGCCGTGCAACTCCCCTTTGCGCGTGAAGATGTCGAGGTCATCTGAGTAGCGGTGCTTGAAGTAGAACTTCGCAAGAGCTGTGCCGCCGGTCAAATAATATCCGCGATCTCCCAGGCCGGCGGTAAACAAGCCTTCGAGAACGTCATGCTGCAGAGGCGTCAAGATGCTATCGGCCATTTTTCCAGACCGGGAGCGCCGCTTCAAACATCCTCCGGCGCTCATCCGGCAGATCTACGTTGGGCAGCGCCTCCTCGATGTCCTCAACCTTCAGCAGCTTGCGAACTTCATTGAGGGAGGCGTACTTGAGGATGCGCCCGATGGCCCAAATCCGCTGAGTGGAGTCCTTATCGCTGACGTGGCGCATCAGTCCGTCGATATCATCATCGTATTCCCAGACTACGTGCTGGCCGATCCGTTCTTCCACCCGGGCAAGCCAGTCCTGAAGTCGGTTGCGCAGGGGGGCGATGGTAGCAGGGTCTGCGATGATATTCTGCACTTCCGCTTTACGCTTCTCAAGGAAGCTCGATGAAGGTCCCCAATGAACTTCATTCACTCCTTCGATGTCCCCGGCGATTTCAAACCAAAGCCGGTCGTCTTCCGGATAGAGCGCCAAAAGATCGCCTGCGAGCGACCAGAACCCCGGGGCTCCGGCGGTTAGACAACCGGCAAGGAATCTGGCGTTTTCTACAGACTCTCCGGCGAATTTTAAGATCACATCGCGATCCGTGATGGGACTCAGGAGTTGTTTCAGCGCCCACTCGAATTCCATCCGCCGCATGGGATTGGCGGCGCTGTGGATCACGGCGCCAAGCGCCTTGGATCGGTCATGAGAACATAGAGTCCGCCAGAATTCGTTTTTTGAGCGGCGCTCAATCGGGTCCCATTTTCCGTCTCGATCGGCGCCGGCGAGCCGCTCCAAAAGAGCGAAGGCTCGTTCCGAGTTCTTCTCCGCAAGATGTGCCGCCACTTGATCGCAATCCCAAGCGTCGCTGTGCGTCACCAAGGGATCGGCCTCCAATGTTTGCCAAGCAAGTTTCTCAAGCTCCCCCTCTAACGGGTTATTAAGGTTGAGCCACATCCCGAGCAAATCCATGACCCGCGCGCCGTGGGCAAAATCCGCCCCAGAAATCGCGCGCAGCAATCTTGCGGCTTGTTCAGGAATAAGCGGCTTCATCCATCTCCCGCAGAGGATGATCCAGGCGACGATGTCCCCGGGGACCCGGCCACGCCGGATTTGCTCGATGATCCGCCTCACCCCAGCTTCGGTTGCCGGCAAGTTCCAGGTAGCCAAAACAACGGCTTTACCGTCAATCCTATCCCCGGCCGCAAGCTCATCGAGACGCCTCTCGGCATCCGCCGCCGAAACCGCATTCCTCTCTGCCCATCCGTACCAGTACGAGGAAAAAATATCCGTTCCTTCTGGCCTAGTTCCCTCGATTTCAATCCTTTCGCGAAACCGGCCCGAGACATCCTTTCGGCCCAGCTCCGTTATGAACTGGGGCGCCACCGGGGCGTCACTCGAGCGAATCCATCCCCAAACATCATCCGTGAGAAGTTCCGGATGGGCCACTGCTTCTTCGGCAAGGGCTTCTATCGCCATCGCCTCATCTTCATCGCGTCCAAAGCGGTAGCCCTTGCCCAAACGTCGGTGAAGTCGGACGGGGAATTTGGCGGCGTCGAACTGTTTCAGCAGCGCTTCAAGACTGGTTTTCGCTTCTTTGACTTCCTCGCGTGCGTCTTCGGAGATATTCTCCTTGTCGAGCCGTTCGTTGAGGCCGTCCAGCGCCCACTCAATAGCGCCACAGACCGCGGCCGCCTCCAATTTGGGGGGCGAACTGAGCGCCATATCTACCAAACGCTGGAAGGAGGGCAACGCCAACCGGGGCGGCGTCAAAAGGCCAACACGCTTCACTAAGTCGGGAAGTTCCGATTTCGCCTCTGTGGAGACCGCATCATCATATCGCGCGAGGCCCCAGGCGACATCCAAGAGGGCCAGCAAATATTCCCCATCGCTACAGGTCATGGGGGGCGTGGGATCGAAGAAGGTCGCCCCTTCCATCTGACGAAGGGAGATCGCCCCGCCGCCATTTGGAATCCCGTCTTTCACCGCCTTGAGAGCCAGATGCCTGCTTTCAAGCGTTGTTTTTTGAGCGAACTTGTGAAGGACCGCCAGCCGCTCTTTCAGTGGCAAGGGCATCTGATGGTGATGCGGATTAAAGCACTCAGCGAATATCCCGGTCGCATGTGGGCGAAAGTACTTGGCGAATATCCCGATCGAATTGTTCGCGGATATTTCATTCTCTACTTCGGCAAGGAGCCCCATCAGTCGCAGAGCCTCGCCGCTGGTCTTTTGCCTAAATAAGAGCTGCTCCAAGGCGTCCACGAGATTCCGTTGTTGGTCCCCTGCGATCTTGGCTCTGTCTTCGACCGAAGTGTTGTCGAGGAGCGTTTGCAGCGCCGACAACACTCTTTCAGGAGCGGCGCCCGCAATGGTTTCCAGCTCAGTTGTGGAGTCGAGCAGGCTCTCTCCTTGGAAAAGGCCGTCCTGGCCGAAGAGGGCGTCCCAGAACCACGCGGTTGCCGGCTCATTGAGTTCTCTCAGTCGGCGCAGGAGCCGGATGCGCCCTGCTGAATCAAGCTTGCCGAAAAGTGTGACGGTCTCATTGTGCTTGCCGTTCATGGCTTCGACCGCCAGAAAATTGGCCAACAGGGGAATAGCGGCTTCAACATATGAGCCGCGGCGGCGCAGAACCCCGGCCTCAATAAGACGCATCGCCTCCTTTGTAAAATCAGGGACAGTCATGCCGTCGCCGAATAGCTCACAGATTAGCTGCGCTTCAACCTCGACCTTGTTGGTGACGCCAACTTGGCTTAGGATTGAGGCTAAGCGGGCGGCTTGAAGCCCTTGTGATCCAAACTGAGTCTCCACGCGTTGAGCAAATTCTTCGCCCACTCGCGTTCCAAAATCAGCCGCATCCGCCCGTAGTCCCTCACCAACTGCGGCTGCCGCCAGAATCACGCCGGGAATGCCGCCGGACTTTTGACAAATCCAATTCGCAATTTCAAATGGGAGTTCGCGAGCCACATGATCTATCAGCTTCTTCGACTCCTCCCAGGATAGCGCTGTCACCTCAACGTGCTGAACGCGGTTATCAGCCCCAAAACCCGGCTTCCGGACATGAGAACGTATGGGAATCGTCAAAACAAGCTTGAGATTTTGCTCGGCGAGAGCTTCCTGAATCAGGGCTTCGATTCGCTGGGGGTCAGGGTCCTCCGCAATGCAGAGCGTTTCTCGATGGGCTGCAATGAGAGCGCGAAGATCGCCAGCCGCAAGATCTTGAGGGTCGGCGGCGACAACTACTGAATCCATTCGTTCCCGCACAGCCTCCAGTGCCAAGCGGCTTTTCCCGACTTCGTGGGGTCCCCAAAAGGCGATCACTCGGACTTCAGGGTCTTCAATCAAGGCGCGGGAGCGCTTCAGCAAACCTTCTCTTCCCTGGAGTGCCGCCTCCTTGCCCAGGAATTTCCTGGAGGCGAGCGCCTCTAGGGCCGCTTTCCAAGTCCTGAAGGCCAGAGGTTGGAAATAGGCGGCGCGGATATGCGGGTTATCATTAAGAAGTTGCGCCAGTTCCTGAGCGCCAAGAATAGCTGGGTCAGGAAAGCCGGGAGGACGGTCAAATCCGTCCAGAATGGACCCGAGCAAAACCTTCTTCTCGGCGTGGTCAAGATTTACATTGACGCACAGGATGTAGCGGTCAGGCTTTCGTTTGTGCCTCTTCTCAAGCTCCGCGAGGGCGCCCTTGAGTTGATTCTTGAGGCCGGCGACAATTTTCTTCCGGTCTGACGCCAAAATATCGCGCTTCTTAAACTGGAAGACGTTCCAACCTCCGACGATTAGCGGAGATTCAGGGACTGGCAGCGGTGCTGGAATCTCCGCAACGCACTCGGCATCAACTCCGCCATCCGGAGCATTGGTATTGAAGCTAAATGATGGCATCGCCATCCGGATTTGGCGTGAGACGGCCCAGATGAGTCCATCGCAGAGGCCGGCAAACCGTTCGCTGGACCAAGCGCTGGCTTCCTTCTCCAACTCCCTGCCATCTATTGCTTGTCCCAGGATAAGAGGCATAGCTTCTATGTGCTTCGCCGGTACTTGATGGTCCGCACTTTTCGAACTTCTTTTCGGAGAAAAAACCAAGCGGAGCGGCCCCCAAGTTTCCGCCAAGGCTTGATTTTGCCCCGCTCGATCCAGGCATAGAGCGTCTGGCGCGTTACGTCGAGAATGTCACAAGTTTCTTGAGTCGTGAGTAAGTCGTCCAGCTTCATGGCAGATTTCCTAAATTCTGCAATTAAGGCAGAATTGCCGTCTCGAAGCGCCGTACACAACTGTGCAGAATTCCCCAAAGGGCGTGCAGCGTTGGAGCTCTGCGACAATGCTTCACGAGGTTACCCAGGGCGAAGCCCGTCCTGCGCTCTGCGTAGGGAATTACCCAACTGGGAAATTCGGGTTACTCATTAAACAATAATTTGACCGGTTAGTAAAATTAGAGTTCCTTATAAATCGGATAAAAGTAGATGCCCATGAAGATGGGATTGTCGGTAAATCCGCGGACCCAGGTCCTCTGCACGGAGCTTCCGGCCGGGTGAATGGTGTAGATTTGCACCGCTTCCTCAAAGCCGAGAGTCTGGATGCGGCGGTAAAGCGCGGCGCGCGGGCCGGGACGGACCTCGACCACCGCCTTCTCGATGAGGCGGTCCATTTCGGGATTGTTGTAGCCCTGGGCGATGGCGTAGCGTCCCTGGCTATGGAAAAAGGGAAAGGCGAAGTTGTGGGCGTCGGGATAATCCGCCACCCAGCCGCGCGACCACATCGGCATTTTCCGCGCCTGGGTCTTGTCCAAAAAGGACGCCCATTCCACCCCGCGCAAATCGATTCTGAATTTGGGATTTAAGCTCTCCACGTTGCGCTTGAGAATCTGGCAGGCAACCTCGCGCAGTTCGCTGCCCACGTTGTAAGTCAGAGTGAATCGAAACCCTCTTTCCCACACGCGGCCGCCGTGGGCCTTCTTGAAAAAAAGCGCCGCCTTTTTCAAATCATGGCCGTAGGCCGCCTGCCCGGCGTCATAGCCGGGAATTCCGGGCGGAATGGGGCCTTTGGCCCGCACGGCGCGGCCGCGAAAAGCCTGCTCGATGAAGGCACGGTCATCAAAGGCATAGGCAAAGGCCTTTCTCAAAGAGGCGTCCTGAAAAAAGTCCGGCGGCACGCCGTCTCCGTCCAACTTGCCGCTGCCGATGTCGGGATTGGCCTCGGGATTTATGCGGAGGGTGAAAAAAAGAACGGGGTCGGTCTGCAGCCTCGGCAAATTATCCACCACGCGGACTCCCGGAATTCCCTCGACCTGCTGCAGCAGGGACCGCGACACGTCGATGATGTCGGCGTCCCCGGCCTGGAGCATCAAACGGCTGGTCCCAAATTCGTTGGCCGACATGACCAATACCCGCTCCAGCTTCGCCGGCGCGCGCCAGTAATCGCCGTTGCGTTTTAAAAACACTTTGCGCGCCTGGCGGTCCCAGCGCTCCAGAGCGAAAGGGCCGGTGC
>JACQRQ010000253.1 GCA_016206405.1 Elusimicrobiota bacterium
CGTGAGGGTTCGACTCCCTCTCCGCCCAAAAATTAAGTTATTAAGTTATCCACCACGATGAGTCCACCGATGGAAAAGTGGAAGAGTGGTAGAGTGATAAAGTGACAGAGTGGGTAAGTGATCAACGGGGCAAGTGGTCAGTGGTCGGATGATAAAGTGATCAGGGGTCAAGTGATCGAGTGGTCGAGTGAACCAGGGATAATTCGTAAAGTGTTGGCTTAAATCCTTAATCGGAACACCATCGCGTCTGTGACCGATGAGTTTTTGTGTTCCACGATTCTTAAGGGGGGTGACGGCGGGATTTGCCCGTAGGCCCCCGTAGCGGGGAGGGGGCCCCGACTTCCCGTCGGGGGAGGACCACGGGAGGGTCCTCAACGGGGCCCGGGGGCCCTAGGGCAAACCCGGCGGCAGGCCCCCCGTATAAAGGATTTCGTGGTGGAGTGATAAAGATGCGATTTCCGAGAATTCCGATCGCCAAGGCGGGGTGGCCGCTGATTTTTCTGGGGCTGGCTTTGGCGTTGGCGGGGAAGTTTTTTTTGGCGGCGCAGGTCCACAGAGTCGTCATCGCTTTGGGGCTCACCTTTTCGCTTTTTTGCTCCTATTTTTTCCGCGACCCGGAGAGGCTCATCCCTCAGGACCCGCAGGAGCTCATCGCCCCCGCGGACGGAACGGTCTTGAGCGTGCGGCGGGAGGGGCCGGGGGATATTCTGACCATCAGAATTTTTCTCTCGATCTTCAACGTCCACATCCAGCGCGCGCCCGCGGCCGGCCGCGTGGCCAAGATTCATTATCAGCCCGGGACCTTCGCCATGGCGATGCGCCCCGAGGCGGTCTTAAACGAGCGCAACGTCATCAGCCTCACCGCCGACAACGGCCGCAACGTCATCGTCGAGCAGATCGCGGGCGCCATCGCGCGCAAAATCGCCTGCTGGGTCGACATCGGCGACGCCGTCCAAAAAGGCGATCGAATCGGCATGATTTACTTCGGCTCCCAGGTGGCTCTGCATCTTCCCGCCGGGGCGGAAATTCTCGTTGAGCCCGGACAAAAGGTCGCCGGCGGCGTCACCCCGGTCGCGAAATGGACCACGAACAGTTAAAACGCGGAGGCGCCGTCCTGGCGCCGTCTTTATTTACCGTCGGCAACATGGCCTGCGGATTTATGTCGCTTCTGTCCACCAGCCAGAACCGCTTCGCGGCGGCGGCATGGTTCATCCTCATCGGCATCGTCTTCGACATGCTCGATGGCAAGGTGGCCCGCCTCGTCCACGGCGAAAGCAAATTCGGGGTGGAGTTTGATTCCTTGGCGGACAACACCACCTTCGGAATCGCCCCCGCCTATCTGATGTATGAGTACGTCTTGAAGGTGTACGGCCAGTGGGCTATTCCGGTCGCGTTCTTGTTCGCCCTGTGCGGGACCCTGCGCCTGGCGCGCTACAACCTCGGTACGCATGAGGATGAAAGCCCCAGCAACTATTTTTCCGGCCTGCCGATTCCGGCCGCGGCCGGCATTCTGGCCTCTTTCGTCCTGCTCTACGACATCCTGGAGCAGGACAAGCCCGTGAGGATGCTCAAAATACTGATGCGCGAGATTCCCCTGGTCTATCCGCTCATCCCCTTCATCATGATAGGGCTTTCCTTCCTGATGATCTCCAAAATCCCGTACAGGGCGATGAAGCAGCCCTCCGTGCTCAGGCCCCGCTCCGTGAAGACTTTGCTAAGCACCATCATGGGTATATCCTTGATCTATATCTACCCCCAGGACGCCATTTTTATCTTTTTTGCCGTTTACGTGTTTTCGGGCTTGGCCGCTTGGATGTGGCGGACGGTCCACCGGACTCATTGAATGAAGGGATAGAGTGGCAGAAGGCTAGAGTGATAAAGTGGTATTGGGAACAAGTGGTAAAGTGATAAAGTGGTACAGTGGTAGAGTGGCAGAAGGCTAGAGTGATAAAGTGACAGAGTGGTACAGCGGTAGAGTGGCAGCATGGGAAGTGGTAGAGTGGTACAGTGGTACAGTGGTAGAGTGAACGACGGGGCAGGTCAACGAGTGATCAATTTAAAGAACAGTCCGTAAACGAACAATTAATTTTTTTGTTTTTTTATCACTCTATCACTCTACCACTCTACCACTTTACCACTGACCTCCATCACTCTACCACTATCGCTGATACTCTTTGAGGGCCTCCTCCATCCAACCGCGGAGGTTTTCCTGCCGGGTGACGTCGCTCGGATGGGTGGAGAGATACCTTGCCAGTGGAGAATCCTTGGCTCCCTCTTTATTGCCGGCCATCCTCTTCCAAAACTCCACGGACTCGCGGGGATCGTAACCCGCCTTGGCCATCAAAACCAGCCCGATGTGATCGGCCTCGGCCTCATGCGAGCGGCTGAAGGGCAGCAGAATGCCCACGCCCACGCCCATGCCGTAGGCGTCCTGGGCCAATTTCCGGACCGCGCCCGATTGCCCCCCCAGCGCCACGCTCAGAGCCGATGCGCCGAACTGGGCCACCATCCCCTGGCTCATGCGCTCGCCTCCGTGGCGGGCCAAGGCGTGGGCGATTTCATGGCCCATGACCACCGCCAGCCCGGTCTCCGTCTCCGCCACCGGAAGAATGCCCGTATACACGGCCACCTTGCCTCCCGGCAGGCACCAGGCGTTGACCGTCTTGTCGTCTTCCACCAGGTTGAATTCCCACTGAAAGTCCGGACGCCCGGACGCTTTGGCCATGCGCCGTCCGATGCGCCGGATCATCTCGACTTTTTCGCGGTCGTTGGACAGCTTGGCGTCCTTCAGGAATTTCTGGTATTCGTCCTCGCCGAGCTTCTTTTCCTGGCCGGTGGAGATGAGCAGCATGTGCCTGCGGCCCGTATAGGGCACGCTGCTGCAGCCGGCCGCCAAGAGGCAGGCCGCCGCCAAAAGCGCGAGCTCGCCGGATTTGGTTTTCACGCCCGGCTCTCCGCGCTTTCAAAGACTTTGCGAGGGAAAAGCGCTTCCCCTTTAAACACCGGCCCGCCGCCGCAGCCCAGTTGCGCCTCCATTTTCGAGGCCGACTCGGGCATAAAGGGGGCGATCCAACCGGCCAGCATGCGCAAGCACCACACCAAATCAAAAAGCAAAAACTCGGTTCCCTCGCGGTCCGTTTTTATTTTCGCCCACGGAGCTTGATCGTTGATGTGCTGGTTGAGACGGCCGATGATTTCCCAGATTTTATTGAGGGCTTGGTCGAAGGCCAAGCGCTCCATCGCTGCGTCGATGGCTTTATGCTCCTTGGCGATCTCCGCGTACAAAAAGGGGCTCTTCATGGAAGGCTGCGGCGGCAGCCTGCCTCCCAAATATTTTTCCACCATCTGGGTGACGCGGGAAAGCAGGTTGCCCAAGTCGTTGGCCAATTCCGCGTTATAGCGTTTTTGCAGGGCCCGCTGGGAAAAATTGCCGTCCTCTCCGAAAGACACCTCGCGGAACAAAAAATACCGCAGGGCGTCGAGGCCATAGGCGCGCTTCATCTCCAAAGGATCGACGAAATTGCCCTTGGATTTGGACATCTTCTCCCCCTCGACGGTCCACCAGCCGTGGGCGTAAACCGACGCGGGCAGGCTTTCTCCCAGAGCCATCAGCATGGCGGGCCATATGACGGTGTGAAAGCGGTAAATTTCTTTGCCCACCAACTGCACGTCGGCCGGCCACAACGCTCGAAAGCGCTCCGGCTCCGCCGCCCCGTAGCCCGCGGCGGTGATATAGTTTAAAAGCGCGTCGAACCACACGTAAATGGTGTGTTTGGAGTCAAACGGGACGGGGATGCCCCAGCGGACCTGGGTGCGGGAGACCGACAAGTCCCTCAAGCCCGCCTGGACGAAGTTGATGATTTCCTTGGCGCGGCGCGGCGGCGCGAGAAATTCCGGATGGGCGGCGTAATATTCAAGCAGCGGCGCCTGGTATTTCGACAGCTTGAAAAAATAGGAAGCTTCCCGGACCGTCTCCACCGGCCGGTCGTGCACGGGGCACTTATTGCCCGGGGCGAGGTCTCCCGGGTCCCAGTAGTTTTCGCACGGAAGGCAGTAGAGCCCCTCATACGTTCCGAGGGTGATGTCCCCCTGCTTGTGGAGGCGCTCGAATATCTCCTGCACCCGCCGCGTGTGCCGGTCCTCGGTCGTCCGGATAAAATCGTCGTATTCGATGCCGAGCTCGGCCCACATATTTTTAAATTGCCCGACGACGCGGTCCACCCACTCCGTCTGGGCGACCTTCGCTTGGGAGGCGATCTTCTCGATATTGGCGCCGTGCTCGTCGGTGCCCGTCAAAAAAAAGACGGACTGACCCTTGCGCTTTTTATGGCGCGCCAGGATGTCGGCCGCCAGCGTCGTGTAGGCGTGGCCGATATGCGGGGCGGCGTTCACATAGTAAAGCGGAGTGGTGATATAGAAAACTTTCGGCATAAAGCCTGCACCTCCAGTACCGCGACGTGCATCACGAGCGCCGCGGAGGCGTTGCGTTTTAAATCGCCCTGCAGGCGAAGCAGGTTCTTGAGGGTCCGGGCGGCGTCCGGCCTTCCCGCAGCGTCTTCCAGCCAAAACCCCCGCAAAAGAAGGCTCCACAGCGTCAAAAGCCCCGCCGCCTCTTCCCTGGCGCGGTGGGCCTCGCGCGGCAGGCGCGAGGCGAACTCGTGAGCGCCTCCAGGCGCGTCCCAAGGCACCGATGCGGAGGCGGCCTCATGGCGCCCCAGCGCCAAGGCCCGCTCCACCGAGCCGCCCGCCCACCGGCACCAGCGCGCGGCCTCCCCTGCGGGGACCGAGCAGCGCTCGACCAATACCCGCTTTAAAATTTCGCTTTCCAAAGGAAGGAAACGGACCGGCTGGCAGCGCGATAAAATCGTCGGCAACATATTTTCGCGCTGCGAGCTGATCAATATCCAGTGGGACCGCGGTCCGGGCTCCTCCAGGCTCTTTAAGAGGGCGTTGGCGGCCTCCACCGTCATCTCGTGGGCGTCGTCTAAAATGCCGGCCTTGTGCTTGCCGAAAATGGGCTTATGCGTCATCGATTTCCGGATTTCGCGGACGGTGTCGATGCGCAGCGACGTCTGTTTTTCAAGAAATTGCTCCATCTTGCTCTCATTGCCGCTTGAAAGCGCGACGCGGTACTCTCCCTTGGGATCCTTGGCGGTCGCCGCCCGGTATTCGCGGTCCACGACGCGCACGTCGGGATGAAGTCCCTTTTCGGTCTCCACGCACTGCGGGCAATCGCCGCACGGGTCCGCGCCGCCCTTTTCGCAATTGATGGCTTTGACCAGCTCGATTGCCGCGCGGCGCTTGCCCACCCCGCTCGGCCCGTAAAATAGCAGCGCCGAGGGAACTTTGTCGCCGGCCGACATCGCCCGCAGGCGCTCCACGGCTCTAGTCTGACCCCAAATGTCGTTAAAAGACATGATTCAAATAGTCCGGTGGTTGCTCAATAATGGGTTTAGCTTTTTGAGAATCCGGGAATGGACTTCGCGGATGGCGCCCCCGGCGTCGATGAAAGCGACGCGGGGCTCTTTTTTGAGCAAAGCGAAATATCCGCGGCGGACCCGGTCCCGAAACGAGGGCGGCTCTTTTTCCAAGCGGTCATGCGATTTGCCCCGCATGCGCTCCTTGAATATCTCCTCAGCCACGTCCAAAACGAGGGTTACATCCGGAGACAGCCCCTCGGTCGCGACACGGTTTAAGGTCCTGACCGTTCTCAGGGGAATGCCGCGGCCGTAGCTCTGATACGCCAGGGAGGCCAGCGTATAGCGCTCCGAGACGACGATCTCTCCCCGCGCGAGCGCGGGGCGCACTTTTTGGGCGGTGTGCTGGACCCGGGACGCCTCGTATAAGAAAAGCTCGGTCAGCGGCAGAATGCGGAGGCGGGGGTCGAGCAGAATTTTGCGTATCGACTCCGCCATGGCGGTGCCTCCGGGCTCGCGGGTATGCAGCACGGTGAGGCCGCGCCGCCGCAGCGCGCGAACCAAAAGGACCGCCTGCGTGGATTTCCCGGATTTGTCCGGCCCCTCCAAAACGATAAATAGCCCTTTTCGCAACATAGGGCTATCTTATCAAAAATTCGTGTTGACTAGCTTTTCCCCCGCCGTCCCACTCTACCACTTGCCCACTTTACCACTTCTCCCTTTGACCACTTTATAACTCGTCTCCCCAATCACTCTGCCACTCGTTCACTTTATCACTCTACCACTCTACCAC